>CALMWA010000430.1 GCA_937873125.1 uncultured Actinomycetes bacterium
GAAGACTCGCCGCGTCCCGGAGTCGCCAGGTCGAACCGCTTGATAAAGAAGCTAAAGACGAAGTAGTAGATCACGGCATAGACCAGCCCCACGCCCAGCAACAATACCGGTCCGGTGGTGTTCTCCTTGCTGAAGTTGAGAACGTAGTCTATGAGCCCCGCCGAGAATCCGAACCCGAGCTTTATGCCCAGCAGCGTGCAAACCGCGAGCGCGGTCCCAGTAAGGACGGCATGGACCACATAAAGGAGCGGCGCAACGAACAGGAAGGCGAACTCTATCGGCTCCGTGATGCCGGTAAGGAACGAGGCGAAGGCCGCCGAGAGCAGGATGCCGGAGGCGACCTTCGGGAACTGGGCGTGCCGAATCATGGCGAGGCACGCCGCGGGGAGGCCGAACATCATTATCGGGAAGAACCCGGAGAGGAAGTAGCCTGCGTCCGGGTCTCCAGCAAAGTAGCGCGTGATCTCCCCGTTCACCGGACCGTCGGGCCCGTCGAAGGTCCCGAGCTGGAACCATACATAAGTATTCAAGACGTGATGCAGACCAATCGGGATCAGAAGCCGGTTCAAGAACCCATACACGCCGGTTCCGAGCGCCCCGAGGCCGACGATAGCCTGACCGAAAGCGTTCACACCCTCCTGGATCGGCGGCCAGATCAGGCCGAATATCACACCGAGAACCAGCGCCGCGAGCGCGGTAACTATCGGGACGAACCGCTTGCCCCCGAAGAAGCCAAGATAGTCCGGTAGCCGGATATCCGAGAAGCGGCGGTACAACCCTGCCGCGACGAGCCCGATGATGATTCCCGCGAGCACACCCATGTTTATGTCCGGGTTCGGCTCACCGTCCACCTGCGGTATGAGCGTCTTGAACACCTCGTCGAACACCAGATATCCGACAAGCCCCGCGAGCCCCGCCGCCCCGGCCCCGCCGGTCAGACCCACCGCGATGCCGATGGCAAAGAGCAACGGCAGGTTGGTAAAGACCGCGTTCCCCGCCGCCGCCATCCACGGCAGCCCCAACAGGTCATCCTGTCCCAGCCGCAGCAGCAGCGCCGCCGCCGGCAGCACCGCTATCGGAAGCATTAACGAACGCCCAACGCTCTGAAGGGACGCCAGCGCCCGGTCCCACCCGCCGGAACTCCCGCGACGGTCGGCAGCGGCTGTAGCCATGAAAACTCCTAACCAATCTCCGATCCACCCAACGGCACCACTCTACTACCACCATTCCCTACGAGCAACGCCTGCCCTAACGAAACCTTCCACAACGCTAATTTTCAGGGTTTTTTACTTTTGTTCTTGACTCTGACAAAAGTCACAGGTATTGTGTCACGCATTGTATTGGGGGTTGGTGGAAGAATGGGAAGGAGAACGGGATGGGAATCATTTCGACGTTGCTATTGGTACTGGCGGTACTCTGGATCTTGCAAATCCTCGGGACCTGGTACCAGATGCGTCACTATCAGGCGGTCTTGCGCGGTATCACGGAGAAGAGCACGGAGGGTTACGTCGGTGTCGGGAACGCCAAGGCCAGTTTAGGTAAGGGCGTCATCCTGATCCTGGTCGTCGGTGAGAACGGAGAGGTCACGGACGCGCTCAGGATGCGCGGGCGGACGATCCTGGCCCGATTCCAGAAGGCTCCGGACCTCGTCGGGATGCACCTGGATGAATTGCGGGAGCCGGAACGTGAGGGACCGTACGACTCCGGCACCATGCAGGCCGCCCGACGGGCCGTCGAGCAGGTCGACCGGATAAAGGCCGAGCGGGAGGTGGGCGCGGGAGTAGTTTAGTGACGCGGAACAATCGTCATGGGCTGAACAGGAGGAGAGTAAATGCAAGGGGTGTTTGATCGCTTGGCGGACAGTGTGTTCGTCGCGTTACTGCAGGAAGAGGAGCAGGCAACCGCCGCCCAGTCAACAGGCGTGCTCGGCGCGCTGGAGCGGGCGGGCGAGTGGTTTATCGGGTTGTTCCAGGCGGGCGGCGAGACCTTCGTCGGCTTCGTCACCGGGATCATCCCGACCCTGGTCGTACTGCTCACGTTCTTCTACTTCATAGTCAATCTCGTTGGTCCGGATCGTGTCCACCGTGTGGCACATTTCGCGGCGGGCAATATACTCACCCGCTACACGCTGCTGCCGATTCTCGCGGTGTTCTTCCTGACCAACCCGATGGCCTACACATTCGGGACTTTTTTGGACGAGAAGTACAAGCCGGCGTTCTACGACTCGGCGGTCTCGTTCGTGCATCCGCCGCTCGGGCTCTTCCCGCACGTAAATCCGGGTGAGTTGTTCGTGTGGCTCGGGGTGGCGCAGGGCATTCAGAGGCTAGACCTGCCGCTCGGGCCGCTCGCGGTGCGGTACATCATCGCGGGTCTAATAGTCATCTTTATTCGCGGCATCGTCACACAGTTCATAACAGCGTTCCTGGCTCGCCGTCAGGGTGTAGAGCTCTAGGGGGTTGAGGATGGATCGAAAGGAATACAGGGCCGTAAGGATCGAGCGCGGCTCCCAGGGATGGGGTGGGCCGCTCGTGATCCAGCCGACCGCCGAGAAGAACAAGATCGTCGCCGTCACCGGCGGCGGCATCCCCGAGGTGGCCCGCAGGATAGCCGAGCTCACCGGCGCGGAGGCCGTTGACGGATTCCGGGCGCCGCCACCCGAGAGCGAGATGGCCGCCGTCGTCGTGGACTGCGGCGGTACGGCGCGCGCCGGAGTCTACCCGCGCAAGCGCATCCCGACCATCAACCTGACCCCCGTCGGGCAGGCCGGGCCGCTCGCCCAGTTCATAAAGGAGGACATCTACGTCTCCGGCGTGAAGCCCGACAACGTAACCCCCGCCGACGGCGCGGAGTCCGCCTCCGGCGTAGACTCCGGCACCGACGCGGCAAGGGGTGCGGGAGCTGACGCGGGATTCGGCGATGCGGCTGGCGCTGCGGCGGCCGGAACGGCGGCGGCGAGCCCGTTCGCATCCGCGGAGAGGGCCGGCGCCTCGGGCGGTGCTGAGCCGCCGCCGGACATGGGTGGCGGATTTACCGGGTTCATCGCCCGTATCGGGCGTGTAATGGGCGGGGTCGTCGGCATCCTATTCCAGAGCGGGCGCCAGACCATAGACACCGTCATACGAAACGTCTTGCCGTTCATGGCGTTCGTGACGCTGCTCATCGGGCTCATAAACGCTTCGGGGCTTGGGAACCTGATCGCCAACACGCTCTCGCCGCTCGCGGACAGCCTCGTTGGGTTGTTGATACTGTCGGTGATCGTGGGGTTGCCGTTCCTCTCGCCGGTGCTCGGGCCGGGGGCGGTCATAGCGCAGGTCATCGGCGTGTTGATCGGGGAGCAGATCGGACGTGGGGCGATAGACCCGCAGTTCGCGCTGCCGGCACTCTTCGCCTACAACGTGCAGGTCGGCTGCGACTTCGTCCCGGTCGGTCTCGCGCTCGGCGAGGCAAACCCGAAGACCATCGAGATCGGGGTCCCGGCGGTGCTGTTCAGCCGTCAGATCACCGGCCCCATCGCCGTGATTATCGGCTGGTTGTTCAGCTTCGGGATGTATTAGGAGACGCTGTTGGAACCAATCTACCTCACGGAGGTAACGGAGATCGGGCCGGAAGTCGCCGACTTTCTGGACGCGGGGCTCTTGATCTTGTTCGAGGCCGGAGCCCCGCCGGAGCTGGCCGAGATCTCTGTGCTGCACACTCCGGTATCGCGCCGAGAAGAACCGCCGGAACCGGGTGACACGGTAACTTTCGGAGACCGTGAGTTCCGGATAAAGGCCATCGGCTACAAGGCCTGGCAGAACGTGCTGGACCTGGGACACGCGGTATTCAAGTTCGAGGGACTGGAGGAGAAAGAGTTGCCAGGAGAGATACATCTCGAAGGCCCGGACGCCGGCACGCTCGGTGAGATCATCGCACCGGGACTCCGGGTAGAGATCCGGGCGGTGGCTTCGTGAGCCTCCGGGAGCGCCTGGAGGCCCTCGACCGCGCCGGAACCCCGATCCGGGTGGGCCTCGTAGGGGCGGGCCAGATGGGCCGGGGCTTTATCGCCCAGGTCGCCGGCATCCCCGGCATGGAGACCGTCGCCGTCGCCGATGTGGACCCGGAGCGCGGCCTCGCCGCCTTCCGCGAGGTGGGCCTGGATCCCGTAGAGGGTGTCAACGGCACTACCGGCCGTCCGGCCGTCACTAGCGACGCCTCGGACCTCACACGCTCGGGGTCTGTGGACGTGGTCGTTGAGGCGACCGGCGTCACGGAGGTCGGCGCCCGCGTGGCCTACGAGGCCATCCAGGAGGGCAAGCACGTCGTCATGCTCAACGCCGAGGCCGACGTCACCGTCGGGGCGGTGCTGGCGCGCATGGCCCGCGCCGCCGGGGTCGTGTATACGGGCTCGGCCGGTGACGAGCCCGCCGCCGTTATGGAACTCTATGACTTCGCCCGCTCGATGGGCTTCGAGGTCGTCGCCGTCGGCAAGGGAAAGAACAATCCCCTGGACCCCTCCGCCACCCCCGACTCCGTCGCCGACGAGGCCCACCGCAAGAACATGAACCCCAAGATGCTCGCCGCCTTCGTGGACGGTACGAAGACGATGGTCGAGATGGCAACGGTGGCTAACGCCATAGGCTTCGTCCCAGACGTCCCTGGCATGCACGGTCCCGCCGAGACAGACCCGAAGAAGCTCGCGCAAGTGTTCAGCCTGAAGGAGGAGGGCGGCATGCTCTCCAGTTACGGCACGGTGGACTACGTGCGCGGCATCGCCCCCGGCGTCTACGTCGTGGTGCGCTCGCAGGAGGGCGCGGTGCGCGAGACTATGGAATATCTGGGCATGGGCGATGGTCCCAACCACGTTCTTTACCGGCCGTACCATCTCACAAGCCTGGAGACGCCCCTCTCCGTGGCGCGGGCCGTGATCTACGGCGAGTCCGGCATAGTCTCCAGGGAGCGCCCTTCGACGGAGGTCGTGGCCGTCGCCAAGCGAGACCTCGACGCAGGCGAGAAGCTCGGCGGCATCGGCGGTCCGGACTACTACGGTTACGTCTACACCGTGGCCGAGTCGCGCGGTATGCTTCCGCTGGGCCTCGCGGCCGGTGCGCGCACCACCCGGCCCGTATCCCGCGGAGAGTCGATAACCCGCGCCGGGGTGGAATTGGCGGCCGATAGCTTCGTCGTCGGGCTGCGGCGTCTGCAAGAGCTCTCCCAGGGAGATGTCGAAGGATAATGGCCGTCCGCTATCCTGTGGACATCCGCAGCCTCTCCGATGAGGATCACCTCATCCTCAAGGTCTTGCGCTTGTACTATGAGCACAATCTCACGCAGGCGGAAGTAGCAGCGCGCATGGGGTTCTCCCGCCCGAAAGTCTCCAAGCTGCTCTCCGACGGCCGGGACCGGGGTCTCGTCAAAATCGAGATAGCCGAACCCGCCGGAGACCATGCCGGGCTGGAGATAGCCATAGAGAACCGCTTTGAGCTAGACGAGGTTGTGGTCGCCGAAACGAGCGAGGACCGCGAGGCGACGGAGCGCGCCACGGGCCGCGCCGGTGCGGCTCTCCTGGCCCGGATCTGCGGCCGGGAGATGAAGCTCGGCCTCTCATGGGGCGTCTCGCTGCGCGCGCTGGCGGATAGCACGCCGCACCGCTCGTTCGCCTGCGCGAAGATCGTGCCGCTCGTCGGAGGCATGGGCAAGGCGAAGACGCGCCTGCACTCCAACCAAGTCTGTGCAGCCCTCGCGGAGAAACTGGAGGTAGAGACCCTGCACCTCGCGGCGCCCGCAATCGCCCGCTCACCCGAAAGCCGCTCGGAACTGGTCGAGCTACCCGGCATCGAAGAGACGCTAGCCGAAGGGGCGGGCTGCGACGTGGCCGTTGTCGGCATAGGAGGAATCCTCCCCACCTCGACGCTCGTGGAGGCCGGGTATTTCACCCTGGAGGAGTTCCTCGGCCTGCGAGACCGGGGCGTCGTGGGCGACGTGTGCTGCCATTTTCTGGATGCGGAGGGTGTTTCGCGCCTGCCGAAGTTCTCTGAGCGGATCGTGGGACTCACGCTGGAGCAACTACGCGCCATCTCCCGCTCGGTCGGGATAGCCACCGGCGCGGAGAAGGCGCCCGGCGTCGCGGCCGTGCTGCGCGGCGGCTACGTAAAGTCCCTCGTCTGCGACCGGGAACTCGCGGAGGCCTTAATCGACATTTCGGATACAGGAGGAGATAAGCGTGAAGACTTATAGAGACCGGCGGGAGCTGTTGGAGACGATGCTCATGATCCGGGCCTTCGACGAGAAGGTGGACGAGCTGTACGCTGCGGGCGCGCTGCACGGCACGGCGCACTTCTACGTCGGGCAGGAGGCAGTGGCGGTCGGTGTGATCTCCGCCCTGCGAGACGGCGACGTGATCACCGGCACTCACCGGGGCCACGGTCACGCCCTCGCCTTCGGCCTGGACGTGGAGCGCATGGCCGCCGAGCTTCTCGGCCGGGCCTCCGGTTACTGCCACGGCAAGGGCGGCAGTATGCACATAGCCGACGTGGGAGCGGGCATGCTCGGCGCCAACGGAATCGTCGGCGGGAGCATGGGCATCGCCTGCGGCGCGGCCTGGGCCTTCAAGCAGCGCAAGGAAGACCGGGTGGCCGTCTGTTTCTTCGGGGACGGCGGGGCAAACGAGGGCATCTTCCACGAGACGCTTAACATGGCCGCGATCTGGAAGCTGCCGATCCTCTTCGTCTGCGAGAACAACCAGTACGGCATGTCCATGAGCGTAAAGAAAGCTTTCGCCATAGAGAAGATCTCCGAACGGGCCTCCGGTTACGGGATGCCCGGCGCAACGGTGAACGGTATGGAACTGGATGAAGTGAACCACGTGGCCTCGGAGGCGGTGGAGCGCGCCCGGAGTGGCGACGGCCCCACGCTCCTCGAAGCCGTTACTTATCGCTATCTGGGGCATTCCAAGAGCGACGCCAACCTGTACCGGACGCGGGAGGAGATCAGTGAGTGGCGCGAACGCGACGCCATCGAGCGCTTCGCGGCCGTCCTCGAAGAGGAGGGCGTGCTGAACCATCAAGAATTGAGAGACCTCGAAACCCAGGTCCATGAACGCATGGAAAACGCCTTCGAGAAGGCGGATCGCGAAGCAGAACCGGAACCGGAGAGTGCGCTGGAGGATATTTATGCCTAGAGAGATCACCTACCGCGACGCTGTTCGGGAGGCGATGGTTGGCGCGATGCGCGAGGACGATTCGGTCTTCCTTATGGGCGAGGATGTGGGCGTCTATGGTGGGGCGTTCGGGGTAAGCCGGGGCATGGTCGAGGAGTTCGGCGAGATGCGAGTGGTTGACACCCCGATCTCGGAGGCGGGGTTCGTCGGACTCTGCACCGGGGCCGCGCTCGTCGGGATGCGTCCGATAGCCGAGATCCAATTCTCAGACTTCATCACCCACTGCATGGACCAACTCGTGAACCAGGCAGCGAAGCTCCGCTACATGTTTGGCGGCGAGGCCGAGGTCCCGCTGGTCGTCCGCACGCCGGGAGGCGCGGGCACCGGCGCCGCCGCCCAACACTCCCAATCCCTCGAAGCCTGGTTCATCCACATCCCCGGCCTGAAGGTCGTGATGCCCTCCACGCCGTACGACGCCAAAGGTCTCTTGCTGGCCGCCCTCGATGACCCGAACCCGGTCCTGTTCTACGAGCACAAGCTCCTGTACAACCGCAAGGGCGATGTGCCGGAGGAGCCGTACCGCATCCCGCTCGGCGAGGCCAACGTCAGCCGCGAGGGCGAGGACATTACCATAGTCGCCGCCGGGTTCGTCCACCGCTACGCCCTGGA
>CALMWA010000431.1 GCA_937873125.1 uncultured Actinomycetes bacterium
AACGAGAACGACTTCGACCTGGTCGTCATCGGCGCGATGGGCATGGCCGCCGTCAAGGACACGGTCCTCGGCACCGTCACGGAGCGCGTCGTGCGGCGACTCACGAAGGCGGACACGCTCATAGTCAAGGATCTGGACCGCTCGCCGTTCGAGCACATCGTCGTCGCGGTTGACGGCTCGGCAAAGTCGCTCGGCGGTTTGAAGCGGGCGATAGAGCTGGCGCGGGAGTTCGGTGGGACGGTGGAGGCTATCTCCGTCTTCGATCCGTATTTCCACTACGCGATGTTCCACTCCATAGCCGGTGTTCTCAGCAGCAAGGCGCAGAAGGTGTTCCGGTTCAAGGAGCAGGAGAAGCTGCACGAGGAGATCATCGACTCCGGGCTCGCCAAAATTTACACCGCGCACCTGGAGATAGCCAAGAAGATCGCCGCCGACGAGGGTGTCGAGTTGAAGACGACGCTCCTGGCGGGCAAGCCGTTCGAGCAGACCATGAAGTACGTGAACGAGGTCAACCCGACGATGGTCGTGATGGGGCGCATCGGCTACCACTCCGACGACGAGATGGACATCGGCGGCAACACCGAGAACATGATGCGCTACCTGAACACGAACGTCCTGATCACCAACTTCGAGTACCAGGCGCCAGACATCCTCACGGCCGAGGAGCACATGACCTGGACGAAGGAGTCGCTGGAGAGGCTCGACCGCATCCCCGGTTTCGTTGTCGGGATGGCGACCGGCGCGATCATCCGCTACGCCATCGAGCGTGGATACACCGTCATCACCACCGGCGTCATAGACGAGGTCATCAAGAACATCCTCCCCCCCGGCGCGATGGAGTCCATGCGCGCCATCGGCGACCAGATGCGCGAGGCCGAAGCGATGGGCGAAGAGAAACCCATCGACTCCCTGTTCAAGGACTTCGACGAGCGCACCGCCGACAAGAACGCCGCGCAGGCGAAGGCCAACGGCAACGGCTCCGCCAACGGTACGTCCAACGGCAACGGGCACGTCACGAAAGAGGAGATTTTCGAGGCTGGCCGCGGCGGCTTCGGCAAGTCCGAGGAAGGGGGCGACATCGAGGGTGTATCGGCGGAGGTGCAGGAGGAGATCCACCGCGCCGCCCAGGGCCACGACCGCTTCGAGTGCGACGTGTGCCGCTACGTGGCGAAGGGCAAGCCCGCGAAGTGCCCCGTCTGTGGATCCAGCCCGGCACATTTCCACGCGGTTGACGCTGAGATCGCCACGACCGCCGGAGACGAGAACCTGAACCTCTCCGAGGTCTACGACGGCCGCGAGCTTCACTGGACCGACGACGCCCAAAGGCTCCTAGACTCCCTCGAAGAGTGGCAGGAGAAGCGCCGCGTCCGGGCCCGCGTCGAGAAGAGCGCGCTAAAGAAGGGCTACAGCACCATCACCCGCGAGTACGTCGAGCAGCAGTACCGCGAGGAGACCGGCCGCGAGGCCCCCGAGGTAAATTCAGACGAGCCGAAGGCTGGCGGCTGCCCCGTCTCGCACGTCAAGCAGCAGGTCGAGGCGTCGACTGGCGCCACGTGCCCCATAGACCACTCCGCTTTCCAGAAGGCCGGCGCTCTGGTCCCCGAGGGCGGCTCCAAGGAGTTCACCTGGACGCAGGAGGCTATAGACCGCCTCGACCGCGCGCCCAAGGGCTTCATGCGGAACATCTCGCGCAACATGACCGAGAAGCTTGCCCGCGAGCGGGGCGTTAGCCACATAGACCTGCCGCTGGTCGAGGACTCGCTCTCCGGCGCGCGCACCACGATGGAGGACGTCATAACCGGCAAGGTCTCCATCGCTGAACTCGCCAAGGACACCGGCGAGAAGATAGAGGCCGACAACGGCGAGGCCCCGCACCCGCCGATGACCGTAACGATGGTCTGCGGCACCTGCGGTGAAGAGATTCAGGGTGTCCAGCCCCCCGAGGAGTGCCCCGTCTGCGGCGCCCCCGGCGAGGACTTCGAGGCCCGCGAGCTGTAAGAGCAGCGTAACCGAACAGAGGCCCCGGTCCCGCGAGTCGGGGTCGGGGCCTTAACTTTAGGAGGCGACATGGCGAAGACTCACAAAGTTACCTTCAAGAAGCGCGGCGTTACCATAGACGTGACCGAGGACGAGTACATCCTTGAAGCCGCCGAGGACGCCGGCCTCACCCTGCCCTACGACTGCCGCAGCGGCACCTGCACGACCTGCATCCAGAAGTGCCTCGAAGGCGAGATCGACCAGGACATGGCCTTCGCCATCGGTGACGAGGAACTGGAGCAGGGCCTACGCCTCATCTGCATCGGCCGCCCCCTCTCGGACGTGGTGCTCGACAACTAGCTGCCTATGGCTCGTGGTTGTGAGGTACCGACGACCTTAATCCCGCTAGAGGATTCTTCCAAACACCTTTCGAGCTCCGCTTCCACCGTTGCGGTCGCCATGTCTTCTTCACGACCCCCTCGCAATCTCATTTCGTTGCCCGACTGGCCAACCCCCGCAACCTCATCCTCTCCGCCGAGTCCGTGCTGACGAGGGACGCCCCTCTGAATGCGTTCCTGATCCTCTCCTCACTCAGCGACCGCGAGCCGTACCCGTTCGCCGAGCCGGTCCCGCACCCCTCCAGCCCGGCCCTGGTCGGCCGCGCGGCCGCATGAACGTCTACCTCCTCGGCCGGGGGGGAAAGGTCGGGTCGGTGCTCGG
>CALMWA010000432.1 GCA_937873125.1 uncultured Actinomycetes bacterium
ATCCCGCGCAACACGCCCCCACGCTCCGTTCCTCCGATACGCCGGGCCGCTAACTCCGCGAACTGCTCGTCCATCTCCGCCCCCACGAAGAAGCGGTCCAGCTCCTTCGCCGCGACCGCCGTGGTCCCCGAACCACAGAACGGGTCGAAGACGAGGTCGCCCTCCCGGCTCGAAGCCAGCAGCGCGCGCCGCACGAGGCGCAGCGGTTTCTGGGTTGGGTGGTAGCCGTGGCGTTTCTCCCGCTTCGGGACGGTCGGGATGCGCCACACGGAGGACATTTGGGCGGCGGGATCACGGCTGTTTATGAGGTCGTAGTTGAAGGTGTGGCGGGCGCCCCGACCCTTGCTCGCCCAGAGGATCGTCTCGTGGGCGTGGGTGAACGCGGTGTGCAGGGCGTTCGGGGGCGGATCGGGCTTCTCCCAGGTAACGTCGTTGATGATCCTGAATTTTAGAGCCTGAAGCGCGAAGCCGATGCTAAAGATGATGTGGTGGGTCCCCGTCACCCAGATCGTACCGTCCGGCTTGAGCACACGGCGGGCTTCCTTGAGCCACCGCACGTTGAACTCGTGGTCCTTGCGGAAGCCCATCGAACGGTCCCAGGCGCCCTTGTCCACGGATGCCAACCGTCCACTCTTTACGGTAACGCCGCCGGTCGAGAGCCGGTAGGGCGGGTCGGCGAAGATGACGTCCACGCTCTCGGCCGGCATCAGGCGCATGAGGTCCACGCAGTCCGCCCGGTAGACCAGCGCGCCCGGCTCGCCGTGGGATTCGAGTTCTCTAAGCTCCACGCCCGGTATTCTAGGGCACGGTGTGGCAGTCAGACGGTCTCGGTCTCGCCCAGTAGTTTGAACGTAGCGTTCACGAACGCCTTTATGCCATAGGGGAAGGCGTCCTCGTCCACGGTGAAGAGCGGATGGTGGTGCGGGTGGACGATCCCGCGCTCCTCGTTTCCCGCCCCGACCCAGAAGAAAGCGCCGGGCGCCTTCTGCTGAAAGGCCGAGAAATCCTCCCCACCCATCGTGGGGCGCATGATCTCCAGCGCCTCGTCCCCGAAAGTCTCCCGAACCGTCTCCTCTATCGCCCGCGTTACCTCGTCGTCGTTGATGAGGGGCCGGTAGCCGAACTGGTACTCGAACTCGTACTCTGCGCCGTGGGCCGACGTGATCCCCTTGACGACGCGCTCCATGATCTCCGGTACCTTCTCCCGCACCTCGGGGTCGAGGGTGCGGACGGTGCCGAGCATCTCGACCGTGCCGGGGATGACGTTGTAGGCCGAGCCGCCGCTGAACTTCGTGACCGAGAGGACCACGTTGTCTATCGGGTCGGTCTCCCTCGAAACGACGTGCTGCAGGTTCGTGACCACCTGGGCCCCGATGGCGATGGCGTCCACCGTCTCCTGGGGCAGAGCCGCGTGGCCGCCGCTGCCCTTCACCCGGATCTCGAACGTATCCGGCGCGGCCATCATCGGTCCGTAGGCTACCCCGATCTTCCCGACCGGCAACGAAGCCCACAAATGTATCCCGATCACGGCGTCCACCCCATCCATGACGCCAGCCTCGACCATCTGCTCCGCCCCGCCCGGAAACAGCTCCTCGGCGTGCTGGAATAGGAACCGCACCTCGCCGTTGATCCGATCCTTCATCCCGGCCAAGAGCTTCGCCGTGCCGAGAAGCATCGCCGTATGTCCGTCGTGGCCGCAAGCGTGCATGACGCCGGGGTTCTGCGAGGCGAACTCGAAGTCGTTCTCTTCCTGAATCGGCAGGGCGTCCATGTCCGCCCGGATCGCGAGCGTGCGTCCCGGCCGCTCTCCCACTAGCCGCGCCACTACGCTGTTCTCCGTGGGACGCAAGAGTTGCAGGCCGCCGAAAGATTCGAGCGTCTCGTAGACGTACTGCGCTGTCTTCTCCTCATGGAAAGATAGCTCCGGGTTGCGATGGAGGTGCCGCCGGTAGCCTACTACCTCAGCCTGGATCCCCGCTACCAGATCACTCAAAGTCGCCGTCGTCATGGTCGCCTCCTTCTAACCGCTCCGGCCCTGGCCGCTGGCTTTAGCCGTTGGCTCTCGCGAGCTTCAGGACCGTATGGTACAGGACGTTCAGCCCGGCCTCGCAATCCTCTCGCGTGCTGTACTCCTCGGGGTTGTGGCTGATGCCGGCTCTGGAGCGGACGAAGATCATGCCGATAGGACACAGCCCCGCGAGGTGCATACCGTCGTGGCCCGCGCCGCTGGGGAGCGCGAAGGCACGGACACCGACCTCCTCACACGCCCGCTCCACGGCGCCCCGCACGACCTCCGAGCATGGCACCGGCGGCATCCTCTGCAGTTCCTCCACTTCCATTCCGACGCCGCGGCGCTCGCAGGTCTCGCGTGCCCGATCCCGGATGCGCTCCTCCACCCCGTCCCGCGTCTTCTCGTCTATGTCCCGCAGGTCGAGCGTGAACTCCACCTGTCCGGGGATGATGTTGACACCGCCGGGCTTCGCCTCGATCTGGCCCACCGTCCCGACGGTCGTCCCGGTCCGGGCGGCCTCCTCCTCGATGATGCTCATTATCCCGGCGGCGGCGGCGAGAGCATCGCGGCGGAGGCTCATCGGGGTGGTGCCCGCGGGGCCGGTCTCGCCCGTCCGCGAG
>CALMWA010000433.1 GCA_937873125.1 uncultured Actinomycetes bacterium
AAGATTGATCACACCCCGCGCCGGTTCGTGTTCTACCATGTCGTCATGGCCCCGCTCGCGAACTCGACATCCCGGTCTACCGGATGAATAGCAAGCTCTTGCGGCGGGTCCGGGCCGCGCGGGTCTACGTGCTGGCTACTGCGATGCTGGGTTTTCTGGCCGCCGGTGCGACCGTCGTGCAGATGATCCTGCTCGCCCGCATAGTGGACCGGGTCTTCCTGAAGGGCGCGGACCTGGCTTCGGTACGGAACCTGCTGCTGTTCCTGCTCGCCGCCGTGATCCTGCGGGCGGTACTCCTGTGGGTGCGGGAGGTGGTCGCCCAGCGGGGGGCGGTGCGGGTGAGGTCAGAATTGCGCGAGCGGTTGTTCGCGCACGTCTTGCGACTCGGGCCTTCTTACACGAGCGGCGAGAGGACCGGCGAGCTGACGACTACGGCGACGGAGGGTATCGAGAAGCTGGAGCCGTACTTCGCCCGTTACCTGCCGCAGATGGTCCTGAGCGCGTCCGTGCCGCTACTTGTGGCGGTCTACGTGTTCCCGAGGGACTGGACGAGCGCGGTGCTGCTACTGATCACAGCGCCGGTGATACCGATAATGATGATCCTGGTCGGCTCTTACGCTGAGGAGCACATGCAGCGCCAGTGGACGGCCCTCTCGCGCATGGGCGCCCACTTCCTCGACGCCGTGCAGGGGCTCCCGACGCTGAAGATGTTCAACCGGGGCGCGACGGAGCGGGAGCGGGTTGCGGCGACGAGCGAGGAGTTCCGGGTACGCACGATGAAGGTCTTGAAGTTCGCGTTTCTCTCGGGGCTGGTGCTGGAGTTCATGACGGCCGTCTCCATCGCGCTCATCGCCGTTACGCTCGGCGTGCGGCTCGTCTCGGGAAACATCCCGTTCGAGGAGGCGTTCGTGGTCCTGCTCCTCGCCCCGGAGTTCTACCGGCCCTTGCGCGAGCTTGGCGTGCATCGCCACGCCGGCATGGAGGGCAAGGCCGCCGCCGAACGCATCGAAGAGATCCTGTCTACCCCGGCGCCGGTAAACGCGGGCTCCCTCTCTCCGGCCAACCTCTCCGGTGGACTGACTATCGAGCTATCCGGCGTCGGCTACACGTATCCGGGGAACGAACTTTCGGCGCTCTCGGACCTCTCGCTCACGCTCCCGGCCGGTACGCGCACGGCCGTGGTTGGGCGCAGCGGCGCGGGGAAGAGCACGCTCGTGAACCTCCTGATGCGGTTCGTCGACCCGGCGGAAGGCGGTATCTCCGCGAACGGCGTGGAGATACAGGCTCTGCCGGTTGAGGAGTGGCGGGCCTTCGTCGCGCTGGTGCCTCAGAGGCCGCACTTGTTCCACGGGAGCGTGCTGGAGAACATCCGGCTGGCGCGTCCCGAGGCGAGCCGGGCGGATGTGGAGTGGGCGGCGGAGCTGGCTGGTGCGGCGGAGTTCATCCGGCGGCTGCCGAGCGGTTACGATACCCGGATCGGGGAGCGCGGGGCGCGCCTGAGCGGGGGAGAGGCGCAGAGGGTGGCGATAGCCCGCGCCTTCCTGAAAGATGCTCCGGTTCTGATCCTGGACGAGCCGACCTCCAGCCTCGACCCGGAGAGCGAGCGCCTGGTCCGGCTCGCGCTCGAACGCCTCTCGGAGGGACGCACGACCCTGATCGTGGCCCACCGCCTCAACACCGTCTACAACGCCGACCGCATCGTCGTCCTGCAAGACGGCCGGCTCGCGGAAGCCGGCACCCACACGGCGCTCGCCGGTGGCGGCGGACCGTATTCCCGGCTCGTCGGGGTGTATGGAGATGCGCCGGCGTGAGGATTTTTCTGCGGCTGATCCGGTTCCTCAAACCTTACCGTCGGCAGGTGGCGCTGGCGGTCTTCCTGGGCGTGGTGACGGTGGTGAGCAACGTGGGGCTGCTCGCTACGGCGGCGTACGTGATCTCGGCGGCGGCTATAGTCTCCTATATCTCGCTACTGGTCATCCCGATCTACCTGGTCCGTATCTTCAGCGTCTCCCGCTCTTTCTCGCGTTACGCCGAACGCATGGTCTCCCACGACGTTACATTCAAACTGCTCGGCAACGCGCGGACGTGGTTCTACGCCCGCCTGGAGCCGCTCGCGCCCGCCCGGCTTGCGGGATACCGCAGCGGCGACCTCCTCTCCCGCGTCGTGCGGGACGTGGAGGAGTTGGAGAACGTCTACCTCCGCATCCTCGCCCCGGCCGCAATCGCGGCGGTGGTCTCCGCCCTCACCTTCGCGCTGTTCTACATCTTTAGTCCGGTACTGGCGTTCGTCGCCCTGGGGTTCCTGATCGCGACAGGCGCCGGAGTTCCAGTTCTGGTGCGCGCTCTCTCGCGGGGTTTCGGACGGCGGGAGCTGGAGCTTCGCGCGGAGTTGAACGCCAGGATCGTGGACGGCGTGCAGGGCGCCCAGGACCTGCTCGCCTTTGGAGCGGAAGGCGCGCATGCGAGGGAGGTAGCCGCCATAGGCCGCAAAGTCGACCGCGTACAGAGGAGGATGGCTTTCATAACGGGCCTGCACAACTCTCTCGGCGACCTGCTGACGAACCTCACCATGATCTCGGCGCTGGTTGTCGCCATACCGCTCGTCGCCGGAGGAGAGATCAAGGGCGTCTACCTCGGCTTCTTGGCGCTCGTGGCGCTGGGCGCGTTCGAGGCCGTGCAACCGCTCGGCGCGGCCTTCCAGTTCCTCGGACGTTCCCTGAGCGCCGGAGAGCGGTTGTTCGAGATAACCGACTCCGAGCCGGTAGTGAGAGGGCCCGAGGCACCGCATCCACCGCCCGCGGACCACGCCATGGAGTTCGACCGGGTGGGCTTCCGTTATGCGGAGGGCGAGCCGGCCGTCCTCGAAGATGTCTCTTTCATTTTGAAGCCCGGAAAGCGTGTAGCCATCGTCGGGCCGAGCGGGGCGGGGAAGAGTACGTTGGTTAGCTTGATCCTCCGTTTCTGGGACCCGGAGTGCGGCGAGGTCCGTCTCGGCGGGCACGACGTTCGCGAGTACGCTCAGGAAGATCTGCGCTCACTCGTGGGCGTCGTCTCGCAGGACACGCACGTCTTCAACGCCTCGCTGCGCTCCAACCTGCTGCTCGCGGACCCGGAGGCTGGTGACGCGGCGCTGGAACGCGCTCTAGAGCGGGCGCGGCTCTCCGGGTTGGTGGAGCGTCTGCCGGGCGGGTTGGACGGCTACATCGGGGAGCAGGGAGCGCGGCTCTCCGGCGGCGAGCGGCAGCGGCTCGCCGTGGCGCGGGCGCTCCTCAAGGACGCGCCGGTACTCGTGCTGGACGAGGCGACGGCGAACCTGGACCCGGTTACGGAGCGGGAGCTGTTGGAGAGCGTGCGGGATCTGATGCGGGATCGTTCGACGCTAGTGATCACGCACCGCCTCGTGGATATGCAAAGCATGGACGAAATACTCGTCCTCGACGCCGGCCGCATCGTCGAGCGCGGTACGCACGAAAAACTGCGCGGCTCCGGCGGTCTCTACTCCCGGATGCTTGAGGTGCAGAACCAGATGTTCGAGATGCCGGATGCTGTTCTCTCGGAAATTGATCAACATTGATCAGGAGCGGAGCTGGCGATTCAGTTATTCTTCCGGGTATGATCCAACCGTACAGGGACCCCGGCGTGCGAGACCAGGAGGTTTGAATGGAAGATGCCGTATTTATCTCCCGGTTGCAGTTCGCCTTTACCATCACCTACCATTATCTATTTCCACAACTAAGCATGGGGCTCGCGCTCCTGATCTTGGTCCTCAAGTCCGTCTACATGCGTAACGGCAACGAGGCGTACAACAAGTCGGCGCGGTTCTGGGGCAAGATCTTCGCCGTAACCTTCGTGATGGGCGTGATCACCGGCATCCCGATGGAGTTCCAGTTCGGGACCAACTGGGCCGCCTT
>CALMWA010000434.1 GCA_937873125.1 uncultured Actinomycetes bacterium
GAACGGCGCCGCCGGCAACGAGCCGCTTACGCTAGAATCACCGGACTATCCGGCCTTTGCGGAAGCGGTAGAGACCGTAGCCCGCGCTCTGGCAAAAGAGATCGCACGTGATGGTGAGGGCGCTACTCGCCTGGTGGAAGTAGTCGTAAAGGACGCGAAGGATGAAGAGTCCGCGGCGGCGCTCGCCAAGAGCGTGGTCGGGAGCAGCCTCGTCAAGGCGGCCGTCTTCGGCGAGGACGCCAACTGGGGTCGGGTGCTGACGGCGATGGGCTACTCGGGCGTTGGCTTCGACCCGGCCGGTGTGGACCTGTGGTTCGGGCCGGTAAAGGTCTTCGCGGCCGGGGAGCCCGCCGAGCACGAGGAAACTGAGGCCAACACGGCGCTCTCGGGCGAGGAGGTCATCATCACGGCCCGGCTCTCCGAGGGGGAGGCTTCGGCGAGCGCGTGGGGCTGCGACCTGACGTATAGGTACGTCGAGATCAACGGAAGCTACCGCACGTGAAGCCGGAGAAGCCAATAGTAGTGAAGATAGGTGGTGGCTCCCTAGCCGGAGGTGCGCTGGAAGACCTGCCGGAGGTTCTGGCAGGCGGCCACCCGGTCGTGCTCGTCCACGGCGGCGGACAACAGCTCACCCGGATGCTCGATGCCCTCGACATCCCTACCCGCTTTCACGAGGGCCTGCGCGTTACCGACGAGGCGACACTGAACGTGGCCGAGATGGTCTACGCGGGGGGCGTTAACAAGGCCCTCGCACGCGAGTTGAACGACCTTGGCGTACCGGCCATCGGCATCTCCGGCACCGACGGCCCGACGCTCATCGTGGAGCCGGTTCCGGGCCTCGGACGGGTTGGAAGCGTGGTGGAGGTGAAGCCGCATCTGGTGCGGACGCTCTGGGAGGGGGACTTCGCGCCGGTCGTGGCGCCGCTCGGGCTCGGGCCGGAGGGCGCGTACAACGTGAACGCCGACTCGGCGGCAGCGGCGCTCGCGGCCGGTCTGGGAGCCGGCCACCTGCTCCTGCTCACCGACGTAGATGGCCTGCTGGAGGAGGGCGCATTGGTGCGGGCCATCGCGCCCGACGAGTGCGAGGGGTACGTGGAGAGCGGACTGGCGGCGGGGGGAATGGTCCCCAAGCTCCGGGCGGCGGCGGAGGCCGCCCGCGGCGGGGTGGAAGTCAGGATCATCAACGGCAACAAGAAGGGCGCGCTCGCCGGAGCAATCTCGGGCGAGCCCGTCGGGACTCTAATATCCGAAGGAGCAGCGACATGCAGGCAGTAATGGAGACGTACAAGCGCTTGAACATAGCCCCGACGAGCGGGCAAGGGAGCTGGCTCTTCGACGCCGCCGGCAACCGCTACCTGGATTTCATTGGCGGTATCGCCACCAACTCCCTCGGCCACGCCCACCCGGCGCTCGTGAAAGCCATCCAGGAGCAGGCCGAGAAACTCATCCACTGCTCGAACCTCTACGAAATCCCGATCCAGGCCGAGGTTGCCAAACTCCTCACCGAAGCCACGGATTTCGATAAGGTCTTCTTCTGCAACTCCGGCACCGAGTCCGTCGAAGCGGCCATCAAGCTCGCCCGCAAATACGCCCACACGAACCACGGCCCGGAGAAACACGAGATCCTGACCTTCTCCAAGTCCTTCCACGGCCGCACCTACGGCGGCCTCAGCGCCACCGCCCAACCCGCCATGCAAGAGGGCTTCGGCCCCATGCTGCCCGGCATCGTCCACGCCCCTTACTGCGACCTCGAGGCTGCCGGACAAATGTCCGGTTCTCAGACAGCGGCGATACTGGTAGAGCCGATCCAGGGCGAGGGTGGCGTAAACGTACCGCCGGAAGGCTTTCTACAGGGGCTGCGAGACCTGTGCGACGAACATGGCGCGTTGCTCATCTTCGACGAGGTTCAGACCGGCGTGGGGAGAACCGGACATTTGTACGCTTATCAGGGAATCGGGATCGTCCCGGACGTTCTGACGAGCGCGAAGGGTCTCGGAGGTGGGTTTCCGGTCGGCGCTATGCTGACCAAGGAGGAGTATGCCGCTCTCGGACCGGGGAATCATGGTTCGACGTTCGGGGGCAACCCGCTCGCGATGGCGGCAGTCAGGGCGGTGCTTGGGGTCGTCAACGATCCGGAGTTCTTAGAGGAGGTGCGGTTCAAGGGGCAGGTACTCAAGAACGCGCTGGAGGTGCTCGCGGAGCGGGTGCCGGGCTCGGAGGTGCGGAGTGAAGGCCTTCTTATCGGGTTTGAGTTGGGGCCCGAGGTCGCGCCGAAGGTGTTTGAGCATTGTCTGCGGGAAGGGTTGCTGGTGAACATGATCGGGGGTACGACCATCCGCCTGGCGCCGCCGCTCACCGTGACGAGGACGGAGGTACGAGCCGCGCTCGATACCTTTCGAGGCGGCATTGAGGCTGCGGTGAACGCTATTTCGAGCAAGGCCAGCGAAACCAACCAAGTAGCGGTGGTTTAGCCATGATCCCGCAGCTAGAAGGATCCCAGCCACCGCCCTCTCCTCTCTCCGGCCGCGACTGTCTCACGCTCGCCGAGTTCACACCGGAGGAGACTGTGCTCATACTCGACGAGGCCATCAAGATAAAGACCCTGCAGAAGTCCCGCATCCCCTACCGGCCCCTGCGCGGCCAGACGCTCGCGATGGTCTTCCAGAAGCCGTCCAACCGCACGAGGGTGTCCTTCGAGGTCGGCATGTACCAGCTCGGAGGCCACGCCCTGCACATAAGCCCCGATGAGATCCAGATGGGCAAACGCGAGACTCCATCCGACACCGGCAACGTCCTCGCCCGCTACATAGACGCCATCATGGTCCGCACCTTCGATCACCAAGAACTCGAAGAGCTTGCAAGCGCCGCCGACGTGCCGGTCATAAACGGTCTCTCCGACACCCACCACCCCTGCCAGGCCCTCGCCGACCTGCTCACCATCCGCGAAGAGTTCGGCACCCTGGAAGAGGTCAAGATCGCCTACGTCGGTGACGGCAACAACGTCGCCCACTCGCTGACCATAGCCTGCGCCTTAACAGGCGCCGAGTTGACCATCGCCCACCCCGAGAAACACGGTCCCGATCAGAAAATCGTCCAACTAGCCGAGAAGCTCGGAGCCGCACCTACACGGACCGAAGATCCGCAAGAGGCCGTCAATGGCGCGCGGGTCGTCTACACCGACGTGTGGGCCAGCATGGGCCAGGAAGCCGAAGCCGAGGAGCGGAAGCAGAAATTCGCTCCCTATCAGGTGAACTCGGAGCTGATGAGCCTCGCCGCCGAAGACGCTATCTTCCTGCATTGCCTGCCGGCGCACCGGGGCGAGGAGGTAACGGCGGAAGTAATAGACGGTCCCCGGAGCCGGGTCTTTGACCAGGCCGAGAACCGCCTGCACGCGCAGAAGGCGTTACTGTATCTGCTGTTGGGTTAATCCGCATCCGGCCGGGTGGCGGTCCCTACCAGGACAGGGCGGCTGAGACCTCTCCGCTGGTCGTGGTATGTCCCCGCTCGAAGCTCTTCAGGCGGGCGACGTTCTTTTTGCGATCCCAGGCATCCACGAAATACGTCTCCGTTTCTTCGCATCGCAGGCACGTCGCGGAAGTGATAAACGGGAAAAGAGGGATTAGGACGTCGCCGGCGTCCAGGAAGAGACCGTGCGTGCGCGGCTTGCCGCCAGGGTCGAGGTCTTCCGCTTCGCGCATCGGGTAATCGGCGAGGAAGTCCAGCGCCTCCATGCAGCGTCTGAGCTTCTCTTGAGTTTTGTCCGAGGCTTCTGCCAAGTCTTCCGGCTCGGTAGGGCCACGGTCGTGCTTGTAGTCGTTCTTTGCGCGTATCAACTCGACTATGTCCCGGCCGAAGCCTCTCTGCTCGGAGCCGATCTTCAACCCGTAGATGGCCGTGGCGAGCGGGAGGTCCGTGTAGCCGGCGAAGACCTTCGAGCAGCGCCGGATGATGTCTTTCCAGTCACCGGGCGATATGCCGCCGCGCCAGTACGCCGCGAGGTCAAGGCCCGCCCGCTCGCGGTCTTCTTCTCTTAGCAGCGCGAGGGAGACGGACGCGAGGAACGCCAGGACGTTCTCGGCGAAGCGTAGCTGCTCCCTGTAGAGGCCGCCGGGGTCTCCCGTGTGCATCAGCGCCCTGTATCCGCGGGCCAGCGGAGGAGGGTAGGAGGTGGAGATCCGGCGCTCCAGCCCGTCCCTCGGCGCGAGGAGGGCTTCCAGCCCGGCGTCCAGGCCGTCCTCGAAGAGCACGTGCTTCCCGGCGAACCTCTCCCGCGTCCAGCCCCCTCCCCACTTCTCGCTAAGCTGGTCGAAGGGCGTGGCGGAGACTATGTACGAGTCGAGGAAGACCTCCGGCTCGTCGTCGCGCGCGAAGCGGTCGGAGAGGTCCCTGAGCGCCAGGTAGAGGTTTACCTTGTCGTTGTGGGGCGGCGGGTTGTCGTTTCGCATACCGTGCGGCTCGACGAAGACTACCTTCTGGGAGCCGTCGGCGTACTTTACCCAGAGTATGAAGTCCGGGTAGAAACCGGCCGTGTCGAAGAACCCCACGCCCTTGCCGCGGCTCAGGTTGCGCAGTAGAAAGACTTCCCGGCCGGAGCCGTCCGTTCGCTCCTTCAGGTGCTCCTTCAGGTACTTCCGCAGCGCCTCGACGAAGTTCCTCTCGCTCTCCTTGAGGCCGGCGGGGGTGCTCTTCACGTCGTCGTTCCTGTCCACCAGGAGCGGCTGGTAGAGGTGGCGGTCCAGGTGGATGGCGGGCAGGGTCTTGAGGTCCCGGTCGTAGACCTCGTCCGCGCGGTCTATGAGGGCCTGGACCTCCCGGACGAGGTCCCGCTCCGAGCGCTTGACCTTGACGGCGTAGTCGGTGAAGTTGGGGTGCTCTCCGGTCAGCCCCTCCAGGCGCATGTGTTTGGAATCCCAGCGCTGCTGGTGGAGGTGGTAGAACCGCTCCACGTACTTCCGCAGCAAGGTGTGGACGACCTCCTGCAGTCTCCTCAAGCCCTCGAAGTCTCGTGGCTCGACCACGGACTGGTCCGCTATCAGGGAGTAGGCGGGCTCGGACTGCTCCATAATCCTGCGGGGTGTCCCGACGGGCAGGATCAGGTTCCATAGACTCCTGGCGTTCTTGAACTCCAGCAGGTCGAGGTGGATGGAGGACCAGTCCAGCATCGAGAGGAACTTCGGCTCGATGTATCGCTCCTCGCCAGCCCTCATGGCACGAGTATCGAGGCCCCCGCCGCCCATGCGCGCCGTCTCCAACCGCGCCGAGAGGTCCAGGCTCACCTTGAGACCCGGCTCTACGCCGAGCACGACCCGTTCGCTCGCCGCGAACTCCTCTTCGGGCGGGACGGGGATGACGAGCCCCGCCTCCAGGAACTCCTCGTTCTTGCGGATGGGCAGGCGGGGCATCTCCTCGTAACCGTCCGGGTCCACGCCTTCGCGCTCCAGGTCCTCCTTGAAGCGGCTCATGTAGTCGGCCCTCATGCCAAATATGTCCAGCGTTTCGAGCAGGCGGACGCCGTCGGGGTGGCGTCCATCGAGGGCGCCGCTCCGCTTGAGGGAGAAGTCCCTGCCCTTGAGGCGCACGCCGCGTCCGAAGAGTTGGATGATCATCGGTCCCTCGCCCTGCCCCACGTTCAGGAGCCCCATGTTGGAGACGCGCCAGCTCGACCAGCCCTCGGTGAACTTTCTGGCCCCGACGAGGACGTTTATGGGTGAGCCCGCGGCGTTTATCCCGTCGAAGAGGCTGCCGTCGATGGCGTCTTCTTCGAGCGGTATCCCTTCGTCCCCCGCCTCCAGGAGCTTCTTGAAAGCGGGTGTGTCGCCGATGTAAATGAGGCCAAAGTACTCTTTGGCCCCGGCGACCTTTAGGCCCAACTCGCCGCCCGCGCCCTTGATGTCGGCGACGCGCAGGGCGCCCCCGGCCGGAGCGTGGAAGACGCTCCGCAAGACGTCCCGGTAGACGTCCCGCGCACTCTCCCCCGTCAAGCGCCCGAAACGGCGCTCGAAGGCGTCTCTGCCATCGCCGTCTTCGAGGCCGCTCTCGCCTTCGAGGAGGCGCTCGATGCCCCGCACGGACCAGTCCCCCTCGTTCCTCAGAAAGCGGTGTAGGAAGCGGGCCACCAGGTAGACGTCGGAGCCCTTCTCCTTGCTCACACTAGAGCCGACGAAGATCCAGAGCGGGTCCTCCAGGTTGTACTCCTTGACCTCGCCGTCCAACTGCTCGAAGCAGCGCTTCTGCTGGTAGAAGGAGAGGAGGTTGCCCAGGAGGAGCAGGTCGGTGTACTCCTCGCTCCCTTCCTTGAGGTTGAGGATCTGGAAGTCCTTGCCGTAGCCGTCATCGTAGAAGTAGCGGTAGGAGTAGTCGAAGAGGATGGCCCGCCCGTACTCCTCGGCCAGCTCGCGGGCCTCCTTGTTGTTCTTGGAGAGCGCCTGTCCGAAAGTGGCGCTGTACTCGAAGGTGAACCCCCGCTCGTCCAGCCGGTCGCGCAGGCCGCGCCAGCTCTTGCCGCTCTTAGTCGCGGAGCTTACGGCCCCCTTGTGGCCCTCGTCCACGAAGATGAGGTTCCGCCCCTCGAAAGCCTCCACGTCCACCGAGACCCCGCCGCCCTGCTTGTTCTCGGTGAGCTTCGTGATCTCGGTCGCCCGCACCGTGTCCGGGACGTCGAGGCCCAGCCCGCTCCGCGCGCCGGAGAACCGCTCGCACGGTATCCCCGAGAGCCGCATCTCCCGCAGGTGCTGCTCCGTGAGCCCCTCGTTCGGGGTGATGAGCAACACGTTGTCCAGCGGCTCGTCGTTGTAGCGCAGGAACTGCCGGTAGTTGAGGTGCATGAGGAGCGTCTTGCCGCTCCCGGTCGCCATCCAGAAGGCGAGCTTGTCCAGGTCGCCCTCCTCGAAGCGTATGGTCTCGTCCTCCTGACCTTCGGCGAAGGCGTCCAGCTCCCGCAACAAAGCCTCCGGGCGGCCGAAGCGGCGGTCCAGGAAGATCTCGACGTAGAGCGCGGCCAGGTACTGGAAGTATTTGAGCGTTATCGGCTCGGTCCGGTTGCGGTTGATCTCCGCCAGGTGGAGCCGGATGTTGTCGTCGTAGCGCTCCAGGTCGTCCGGCGGCACCCCCACCCTGTCGCCCCGAGCGTACAGGTGATGGTAGACGTAGCTGCGCCCCCCGCTGTCAAAGCCCTCCGCCGCGTCGCGCAGGTCGCGCAGAAGCTCCGCCGTGGACCCGTAGCCGAGCAGGGCGTTCACCCAGTTGTGCAGTATCAGGCGCTTCTCCAGCCTGACGGCTTTCCTGGCGGCTACGGCCACCTCAGCCCCGCTTCGCCGTCGAGAGCGGCCTTACCTCACGTTCGATCCGCTCCCCGAACTCATCCTCGGCGACTAGCTGATCGTATCGGGCCTGGAGCCGTATCCAGTACGCCTTGTTCAGCCCAAAGTACCGGCTGAGACGAAGGCCGGTGTCGGCGCTGATTCCTCGCTTCTCCGCGACTATGTCGTAGATTCGCGAGGCCGGAACGCCCAAGTCCTTCGCCAACTGGTAGGCGGTGATCTCCATAGGCTCCAGAAACTCCTCCCGCAGGAGTTCGCCGGGATGTGTGGGAGGGTATATCCTATCGTCCATCGCTTCTCCGCTGGCGAGATGAGGCACGTTACGGTCCCACCGACCGGGCCAGGGCGGTGGTCATGTACTGGTTGAGAGACACGCCCTCGGCCTCCGCCCGGCGCACGAGGTCCCGGTGCAGGCTTCTGGGCATCCGCAGGTTCACCTTGCCGGAAAAATCTATCGTCTCGCGGGGCTCCGGGATCGGGTCCCCGTGCTCCAAGCCAACCTCGATCCAGGAGCGCATAGCGTCGGCGATCATGGGTCCGAGTTCCTCGAAGGTAGGCGCCTCGGTCATGCAGCCGGGAAGCTCCGCGATCCTGGCGAACCAGGGCCATTCGGATTCCGGGTCGTGCCTGACCTCTATCGTGTAGGACAGACTCATGTAGTAGTCGAGCGTCTTTTCTCGCGCCTCCATCTCGCCTCCTTTCCTAAAGCTCAAGCGCCTCCAACACCTGCTCGACGGTGTTGACGTTGACCGTCTTCTTACCACCGTGGGGCCGGGCGACGGTGATCTTGAGCCCGTCCGCTCGACGGTAGGTGTAGTGCGAACCGCCCCTCCCCGGTCGCGTCACCTCGAACCCACGCCCCTTCAAGAACCTATCCACCTCCTCAAACCGGACATTCCGGGGGCTCTGCTTCATCTTTTGGATTATCTTGTCGTCCCGGCTCAAGACTTTATAGTACCATATACGATACCATTTTGTGGAAGGTTCTAGCTGCTGGCGGCCTCCGGGAGCATGAGGCGTTTGAAGGTGGCCTCCAGGGGGCGGGCTCCGGGGATGAGGCTGTCGCCGTTGACGAAGAGGTCTTGCGCGCCTTCGGCCATCGCGTGCTGCTCGACGAAGGCCCGGTCGATCTCGTAGTCTTCCCTGCCCCAGCCTTCGGTGTCGCGCCAGATCACGGCCACGTCCTCCCGCTCGCGCGTGGAGCCCCGGTAGAGGAGGTAGCGGCGGTCGCCGTCGCGGTACGCCTTGCGGCCCGCCACGCGCATACCGAGCAGGTAGGCGAAGGTCTCGGGCAGGTCCACCGGGAGGCTCCGCGACTCCCCGTCCTCGCGCACGTTGAGCCGGTAGCGGAACGGCGCGGACATCTTCTCCACGTTCAGGAGCGTCGCGCTGCCCCGCGTCTCGAAGTCCAGCATGTAGCGGAGCAGGTAGTCGTCGCCGTAGAGGTCCAGCGCCGTCTCGCCCTCCCTCTCGTGGGTGAAGGCGATGTTGTCTAGAGTGTCCTCGTAGGACTCCAGCTTCATGTACTTGAGGGCGTGGCTCACGCCCTCGCGCGAGACGGGCCTGCCGTCGCGCCAGTCCTTCGAGTAGATTACCTTCAGGATGCGCGGCTTGAGCACCGTCTCGAAGTACTCCCCCATCTCCACCAGGATGTACTTCCGCCTGCCCCCGTCCTCCCGGTTCAGGTCTATGACGGCGTGGCCGGTGGTGCCGGAGCCGGCGAAGAAGTCGAGAGTCGTATCTTGTTCAGCGGCACAGCAGTCAATCAATGTTCGCATTACGGATACAGGCTTTGGAAAATTCAGCAATTTGCCACCGAATAAGGAAGACAAGTCTATGTTTCCCTCGCCTTGTTTTATTGAGATGCCAAGACTTGAAATAGGCGCCCGTTCATCCGTTTCTGACAAGAACCGCTTTTTGCGTGGATTGCCCGTTTGAGGATTCTTGGGCCAAGAAATCAAGCGTTGCTAAAGCAACGCTTGATACCCTTTACGATCCGTAATCCATCCGAAGTCGGGATGAGGTGGGAACTCATCGTTTGTTGTCGGGTTGACCATTGTGTAGTGAAGGTTCGGCCTGTCGTTAGCATTCGCTTTGCCCGTCAAAGGATCAGTAGTGTAAGGTCCTCTTGGATCGTTGTCTGGATTCTTAAAATCTGATCTGTCGATAACTCGACCACGCAGCGAGACACCAGGATACCCATACACAAAGATGTACTCATGATCCACGGATAGACGAGTTTTGACTCGATTGTCCGTATTGCGCGTTTTCCATACGAATTCGCCTACCCGATCAACATTGGACAATTTCGTTTCCATTAAGCAGTTCAAATTGGCTAACTCATTGTCATCCAAGGAGCAAGTAAACAAACCATCTTTGCTAAGGAGTCCAAGCCCTGCTGACAATCTCGAATCGAGCATAGCCAACCAGCTTGAGTGCTGGTAGCTGTCTTTGTAGAGGAAGCCGTCGCCGCCGGTGTTGTACGGCGGGTCTATGTAGATGCACTTGACCTGCTCGCGGTAGCGCTCCCGTAGCAGGTTGAGGGCCTGGAAGTTCTCGGAGTTGATCAGGAGCCCGTCCGTGTTCTCGTCCAGGTCTTCGATGCCGGAGAGCAGCCGGTCCACGAAGTCGTCGTCGTAGAACCTGGTGTCGAGCACAAGGTTCCGGTTGGCCTTCAGGAATTCGGTGGTGAGCGGTTCGGAGTAGCCGGGCTCGGTGATGTTCTCCTCGATCCCGTCTATGGCGAAGAGGCGCACCCACTCCTCCCGCTGGGGTCCGCAGGCGGCGATCTCGGGGTACAGCTCCTCGGGCACGCGGTCGAGGGTGATGCAGTACCCGGAGGAGACGACGAGCTTCTTCTTCTCGAAGAGCCGCTTCTGGAAGTCTTCGATCTGGGCGAGGAACGCGATGACCTCGCGCCCGATCTTCTTGACCGTCCGCATGACCTCGAACCAGCCCGCCGAGAGTTCCGGCCCCCAGCTCTCCAGGTCGTCCACGTCCAGGACCTCGTTCTTGAGGTAGAAGTCCAGCTCCCCCTCCAGAAACCCCTTCAGGTCCTTGTGGATAAAGAAGTCCGAGGTGTTGCGCCCGGCGTAACGTCCCAGGTGGCGCTCCAGCGCCTCCGCCTCCAGGACCGCCGAAGCGGTGGGGTTCTTCTCGAAACGGGCGGTCAGGTCGCCCACCGCCCGCTCGTTGATCTTCTTCTGCACCCCGCCGGAGGTCCCGTGGGACTTCGCCTCGGAAGCCCTCAGGGGCCGCCACTCGAAGGGCACGGTCAGGGTGCGCGTCCCCTCGTCGAAGGCCGCGTCCTTCGGGCGGGGCACGAAGTAGCGTTTGTCGCTCTTCACGTCGTCGTGTTCCACGTCGGCGGCGACCGTCTCGAAGCGGACGGTCGCGCCCCCGGCCTTGTAGGCGTAGTCGAAGAAGTGCTCTCCGGTCTTCACGTAGTACTGGTCGGCGTTGGCCCAGTGCAGGTAGACCTCTTCGCCGTTGTACGGCACGGCGTACTTCTGGCGCTTCGAGTAGCGCCGGCGCGAGAGGAAGTCGCCCCGGTCATAGTAGCGGGAGAAAAACGCGTAGAGGTGATTGAAGACCGTGGCCCTCAACTGCTCCCGGTCCGGGGCGTCGCCGGTCTCCGCCTGCAGCTTCAGGTACTCCCTGCCACGAGGCGTGTCGCGAAAGCGCTCATCCAGTTCGCCCCGCTCCGAGATCACACTCTCCCCGAAGTTCTCCCTGACCTGCGCGGCCTTTCTCGCGAGTTCCTCCGCGCTGGCGGCCTGACGCGCCACGGTGCCGCCCGCGAGGGCTTCGTCCACGACGCGAACGAGCCCCTCGTCTATAAAGCGCTCGACCTCAGCCCGCTTGTGGTTCATGATCCGGTAGATACCAAAATCCAGGTCCGCGGAGCTGTCTATCTGGAACAGCTCTCGCAGCAAGCCTTGCAGCTTCTCGATGGCGTTAACCGTCATACGTCCTCGTCTTCTCGTGGATTCAGGTCTCCCGGAGGCAAGTATCCGACATGCCCGCCCGCCTTACAACGGCCGGCTCCAGGCCGCCCGTTCCGGCAACCCGCTCCATCCCGCGCAAAAGAACTGCCCCCCTCCAAAACCTACCACCTGGAGAGAGGCTATTCGATCCGTGCCGGCCTACCGGCGTTCGGGTAGGCGCTGCTGTATCTACTCTTAGGCTGACTTCCTCGCCGCGTTGGCGTCTGCTGCGTTCGCGTCAGCGATAGAGATGCCCTTGAGGGGGTTGAGAACAGCCCTCTCGGGGAGCCGGCGGCGGTGGTCTTCCCAGCCTTCTTCGGCCTTCGTGAGTACCTTCGCCAGCCGCAGCTTCTCCATCAGGCGGATGACGGGCCACGCCGGGTCGTACTCGTCGTCAAAGGCGGAGAGCTTGGGTGAGGCGGGACGAGCGTGGTGGTTATTATGCAGGCCCTCGCCGAAGGTGATCAGGGCGAGCAGCTTCAGGTTCGTCGCGTCGTTGGCGAAGCTCTTGTAGCCGAAGGTATGGCCGGCGCCGTTGATGGCGGCGTTCAGCGTCAGGTAGACCGAGGCGAGCGTGGTCAGGGCGACCATGCCCGGCTTGAAGCCCATGACGAGCGCCAGGATCACGCCGGTCAGCGAGAACCCGAGGGTGCCGCGCTTGAAGAGCGCCCGGTCGAGACGGTCGTGGGGGAGGTCGGCGGCGTACTTCTCCAAGGTGTCGTCCTGGCTGGCCTCGCGGCGGTAGTAGTAGACGTTGGCGAGCATGATCTTCCAGTAGCCCTCGATGTGCGGGCTGTGCGGATCGCCCTCTTCGTCGCTGAAGTTGTGGTGCTTGCGGTGTACGGCGACCCACTCGCGCGGCGAGATGCTGGTGAGCATCCAGGTGCCGACGCGCATGAACATCGTCGTCGCGGGGTGCAGCCGGATGGACTTGTGCGAGAGCGTCCGGTGCAGGTATACGGTGGTGATCAAGGTCGCGAGCTGCGCGAGCCCCAACCCCACCAGCACGGCTTTGATGTACCTCAAGAAGTCCTCCCTATCCAGCGCCGGGTTTCGGACAGCGCGTGTCCCTGTGTTCCTTCACGGTACGAAAAAGGCCAGGGTTTTCACCCCGGCCCTTGCATCTTGTGGTCGCTTCGCGGGTCTTACGCGGGGGAAACGTTCTCCGCCTGCATGCCCTTGCGTCCCTGGGTCGCCTCGTAGGTCACTTTGGAACCCTCTTCGAGGGTCTTGAACCCGTCGCCCGTTATGCCCGTGTGGTGGACGAAGAGATCCTCGCCGCCATCGTCGGGAGAGATAAAGCCGTAGCCCTTCTCATCGCTGAACCACTTAACCGTTCCTTGGGCCATATACTGGAGCCCGCCTTTCCTGTACTGGGCCCCACAAACAAAAACCACCCCTGACTTAAAGGGTGGCGCTTCATCCACGGTAAACCCACCTTACGTTACTTCTTCAGTATACCACTACTTGAAGAACGACAAGCCGTCCGAGTATATTCTCTCTATCTAAGCCCTTCCAACTAACGTGCGGCCCTCCCTCCGTCCGCCAGCATCTCCAGCGCTTCGACGAACCCGTCCACCTCTTCTTCGGTGTTGTACGGCGCGAGGCCGGCCCGAACCCATCCCCCATCGTCCCGGATGCCGAGCTTTCCGGCGAGTGTTGAAGCATAGAAGTCTCCGCCGGCGGCGAAATATCCTCGCCCGGCCAGATGCTCGCAGACCTCGCCCGGCGAACGCCCTTCGAGCCGGAAGGCGACGGTCGGGGTCTTTCGGACGCCCTCCGGTGCGGCGTAGAGGGTTACACCAGGGATGTCGCGCAGCCCAGCGCGAAACCGGGCGGCGAGGACGTCTTCGTACTCTTCGATGGTTCGCATGGCGCTCAGGAGGCGCTCGTGTGGGGAGTCACCGCCGCTAAGGGAGGCAATAAAGTCGAGTGCGCCCTTCACGCCAGCGATGCCCTCGTGGTTCTGGGTGCCGGTCTCCAGCTTGTCGGGGATGTAGGCCGGGGCGGGGTCGAGGCGGTAGACAGGTAGCTCTTCGAGGAGGCCGCGTCTTATGGCGGTGACACCGACGTGTGGACCGAAGAACTTGTAGGCGGAGCAGGTGAGGATGTCGGCGCCGAGCGCGTCGCGGTTCATTGGGATGTGCGGGGCGGCGTGGACGGCGTCCACGGCGACCAGGGCGCCGGCCTCGCGGGCGCGCTCCGCTATTCTCGCCACCGGATTTATCGTGCCGACGGCGTTGGAGGCCAGGCCCACGGCGACGAGCTTGGTGCTCTCGTCTATGGTGGCTTCGAGGTTCGAGAGATCCAGGGTGAGTGTTTCAGGGTCTACGGGGAGCCAGCGGGTCTTCGCTCCCTTCTCGGTGGCGGCCAGCACCCAGGGGTCCACGTTGGCGCGGTGGTCGAGCTCGGTGACGACGATCTCGGAATTTTCGTCCCAGCCGCGGGCGAGGGCGCGGGAGATGGCGAAGGTGAGGGTGGTCATGTTCGCGCCGAAGGCTATCTCGTCCGGTTCGGCGCCGATGAAGGCGGCCATCGCGTGGCGGGTACTCGCGATTATCTCCTCGGTCTCGATGCTCGTCGGGAATGCGCCGTGCAGGTTCGCGCCGCCGCGTTCCATATACCCGCGCATCGCCTCGATGGCGGGACGCGCGACCTGCGAACCTCCAGGACCGTCGAAGTACACGACCGGACGACCATCGTGGAGCCTGTCGAGAGCCGGGAACTGTTCGCGGACGGCCGATACGTCGAAGGTGCGCTGCAACGGGTTCCTCCCTATCTTGAAGGTTCGGTCGAACGTTCGATGCGAAGCAGTTTATACGACGCGGACCGGTAGCGAGCCCGGAGCCGCCGGTGGTGCTAGTGTGTCGTCGGGTAGTGATCTTACGGGTCCGCATCGAGATAAGAGGAGGGCGTTATGCCGCTGGACTACACGTATCGAATACAGCTACCGCACCGGCCGGGATCTCTGGCGCGGGTCGCGGGGACCATCGCGGAGGGTCGAGGTTTGATCGGCGACGTCAACACCATCAACGTCGGGCGGGAGTCGTCGGTGCGGGACATCACGATCGAAGTCCACGACAAAGACCATGCAGAGAAGATCGCCACCATGATCGGGAGCCTCTCCGGCGTGGAGGTTTTGTGGTCGCGCGACCGGGCGCTGTTACGCCACGAGGGCGGCAAGCTGACCATCGAGTCCACGCAGCCGGTGCGGACGGTGCAGGACATGCGCGACGTGTACACGCCGGGGGTGGCGCGGGCGTGCCAGGCCATAGTGGACGATCCCTCGCTGGCGAGCAGCCTGACCATGATCGGGCGCACCGTCGCCATCTGCACGAACGGAACGCGCGTTCTGGGACTGGGGGATATAGGGCCGGTGGCGTCCATGCCGGTGATGGAAGGCAAGGCCGTCTTCTACCAGCAACTCGCGGGCGTCTCGGCGATGCCGATCCTCATAGACACGAAAGACGCGGACGAGTTCGTGGAGACGGTGATCCGTATCGCGCCGACGTTCGGGGGAATTCACCTGGAAGACATCTCCGCGCCGGAGTGCTTCGAGATCGAGTCGCGCCTCATCGAGGCTCTCCCCCAACCCGTGATGCACGACGACGTTCACGGAACCGCCGTGGTGACGCTCGCGGCGGCGCTGGTCGCCTGCCGGCACGCGGGCCTGAAGCTCGAAGACGAGGTGGTCGGACAGATAGGTCTCGGGGCCGCCGGTTTCGGGATCGCTGCCCTGATGGTCGATGGGAAGGCAAAGCGCGTGATCGCCTCGGACCCGAATCCGATCTCCCACGAGCGCGCCCGCGCCAAGGGCATAGAGGTAGTGGATATGGAGACCATCATGCGCGAGGCTGACGTGGTCGTGGCGACGACCGGCCGTCCGGGGCTCATCCAGCCGGAGATGGTGCGTGAAGGGCAGGTCATCCTCGCCCTTACCAACCCCTACCCGGAGGTGGACCCGGAGGCCGCCATAAAGGCCGGCGCGGCGTTCGCCGCCGATGGAACGAGCGTGAACAACGTCCTCGGCTATCCGGGGATCTTCCGGGGCGCGCTGCTGGCCGGGGCCGAGGAGATTACACTGCAAATGAAGCTCGCCGCCGCCGAGACTATCGCCGGCCTTACCACCGGAGACGAGCTGGTCCCCGACGCCCTGGACACGAACGTCCACGATCAGGTAGCCAACGCCGTGCGGGACGCGGCCATCGAAAGCGGCGTGGCCCGCCTCGACCGGGCGCCCTCGGGACTTTAGGACTGTGTAGGAGGCCGGGATGCCCAAGAAGGAGATACAGAGTCCCAACCTGCCCGCCCCGATGCGTGGGGGAGCCTTCCCTTCCGGCGTCGAGGCGCCTTCCGGCAGGACGGTCCACGTCTCGGGACAGGTTTCGATGGACGCCGCCGGAAACGTGGTCGGTGAAGGAGACATCACGCTGCAGACGGAGACCGTGCTGGAGAACGTCAAGACCGTGGTGGAAGCGGCGGGCGGGACGTTGAGCGACATCGTAAAGGTTACGGTCTTCATCCTGGACATGGACCACTACGACGAGATCCACGCCGTCCGCCGCCGCTATTTCGAGAAGCCCTACCCGGCCTCCTCGATGGTGCAGGTGTCCGCCCTCATAGACCCGCGGCTCCTCATCGAGATAGAAGCCGTCGCCGTAATCGAGAATTAAGCGGCTCCGTCTAGGAGTCCCGGTCCCGCACAAGCTCCCGAAACGCCGCGCGATCCGGCTTCATCCCCTCCAGCCCGGCGAACTCGGGCCATTCGTGGAAAGCTACCGGTATCTTGAAGCGCGGCAACATCGGCTGCAGCCTCTTCGTCAAACCAACTGGGATTCCGTCGGGAGCGCGCACGAAGGCGACGGGCCTCTCTCCGAACTCCTCGTCCGGGACCGGAACGACCACGGCCTCCTCGACGCCTTCGACGCGGCAGAGCGCCGCCTCTATCTCCTCGGGCTGCACGTTCTCGCCGCCGGAGATGAACTGGTTGTCCCGGCGCCCAGTTACGCGCAGGTAGCCCTCCGGGTCCAGCTCGCCGAGATCCTTTGTGTGAAACCAGCCATCGGCGTCGAGTTGCCGGTTCACCATATCGCCCTCGACGTAGCCGGCGAAGAGCGTATCTCCCCGCACCAGGATCTCCCCATCCTCCGCCACCGAGACCTCGCGGTGCGGCAACGTCCGCCCCGAGGTGTAGAGCATCTCCCGCGAGGCGCCCGGCGGCGTAGTGGTTACCTGGGAGGTCATCTCGGTGAGGCCGTAGCTCGTGTGGATCGGCAACCCGCGAGCGATGGCTTCGTCCACCAGCGAGACCGGGACCGGGCCTCCTCCCATCAGTACGGCCTTGAGCATTCCGGACGTAGCGTTCCCGGAGAGCAGCCGCCGGAGTTGGGTGGCGACGAGCGAGACGTGCGTCGAGCCGGAGCCGGCGATAACCTCCCCGAGCGGGATACCGGGCTCCGGCATCACCATCGCCGCGCCGGCGAGCAGGCACCGGAACACGATGGAGAGCCCGCCGATGTGGTAGAGCGGCAGCGAATGCAGCCAGCGGTCGCCCGGTGCGAGCGGGATGTTGGCGGCGGAGCCGAGCGCGCTGTAGTAGTGGTTGCCGAAGGTGTGCAGCGCGGCCTTCGGAGTACCTGTGCTGCCGGAGGTGAAGATGATAGTCGCGGGAAGATCCGGCGGGATGGGCGCGGGTTCCGGGTAAGATGACGGCGCCTCTCGCAGAAGCGAATCCGGGCGTAACATGGTCAGACCCTCACCATCCAGGGCGGGGGGTTCCTGGTCCGAGATCACGGCAGAGCAGGCGGCGACTCTGAGCAAGGATGCGACACTTTCTACCGGCGCGCGGGTACTGACGGGACACGCCACGCACCCGGCCCGGAGCAGCGCCAGGAGCAACACCACGTACCGCTCGTCTTTCTCCAGGTAGAGCGCCACGCGCATTCCAGGGCC
>CALMWA010000435.1 GCA_937873125.1 uncultured Actinomycetes bacterium
CAGCCCGTCCCCGTCGGTGTCCGCGACGGTCGCGAGCGTTCCCGCGAGCACCTCACCGCCGTCCGCGAGCGTGTCGTCGTCGGTGTCGGCGTCGAGGGGATCCGTGAGCAGGCCGTCGGATCCGGGCACGAGCTCCTCGCCGTCGAGCAGGCCGTCGCCGTCGGCGTCCCGGACGAGTATCGGGGAGAGTCCGTCAAGGCGTTCATCGTCAAGAAACCCGGCAGCGCCGTCACGGAGGAGGAGATACAGGCCTTCTGCGCTGAACGCCTCGCGCCCTACAAGACACCTAAAGAGGTCGAGTTCCGTAACGAACTGCCAAAGAGCACCGTCGGCAAGCTCCTGCGGCGCGTCCTCGCCGACGAGGAGCGCGCGAAGTTCGGCGCGGGAGCTAGTGCAGGAGCGAGCCCGACGACCGGGACGAACGCTCCGAACCCGCCCTCTCCGAGTTAGAAAGGAATCCGACTTGAACACCCTGGATCTCTTCCGCCTCGACGGCCGGACCGCTATCGTGACCGGCGGCGGTCGGGGACTCGGTCAGTACATGGCCGAAGCCCTCTCCGACGCCGGTGCCAACGTCGTGATCTGCTCCCGCAAGATAGAGCCGTTGGAGGAGGTGCAGGCGGAGATAGAAGCCCGCGGCGGCAAGGCGCTAGCCGTAGCCTGCGACGTGACCGAGCCCGAAGATGTGGAGAAAGTCGTCTCGGCGGCGGAGGAGACTTTCGGGAGCGTGGACATAGTCGTCAACAACTCCGGTTCGACGTGGGGCGCGCCGGCGGTGGAGATGCCGCCGGAGAAGTTCGATCAGGTGATGCGGGTCAACGTGCGCGGCACGTTCCTCATGGCCCAGGCGGCCGGCCGGCGAATGATCGAGCGCGACAGCGGAGGCACGATCATCAACATCTCGTCCGTCGCCGGTATCGTAGGCGGCCACCCGGACTTCATGCAGACCGTCGGCTACAATTCCTCGAAGGGCGCGATTATCTCCATGACCCGCGACCTTGCCACCTCGTGGGCGCCGCACAACATAAACGTCAACGCCATCGCCCCCGGCTGGTTCCCGACCCGCATGTCCGGCGGCCTCATAGAGAAACACGAAGAAAAGATGCTCGACGGCATCCCGCTCCACCGCTTCGGCAACCCTGAAGACCTGAAGGGTGTCGTCGTCTTCCTCGCCTCGCCTGCCGCCTCCTACATGACGGGACAGACCGTCGTCGTGGACGGCGGCGCCACGGCCTGGTAGCCGCCGAATAAATGAAAAATCACCCAAATGCGTGATGTTCCCGGTTCCGCAACCTGATATATAGCTGTACTTGTTGCGTGGGTTACTGGAACACGGATGTCGGGGCGTATTGAGGCATGATCCACTGGCCCACTCATCCATGGTGGCCGCAGTGATCGGACCTTGCGGCTCATACGGAGAGGAGAATGGTGTGGCGGAGCAGATAGCGCAGACTACCGAACAGCGGCGGGACGTTCTCGTCGAGCGTTTGTTCGATGCGGTGCTCGGC
>CALMWA010000436.1 GCA_937873125.1 uncultured Actinomycetes bacterium
CCCTCCATCTTCGTCCTGCTGCTCCTCTCGTACCTCGCCGTCGCCTACTCGAACATCCCGGCCGTGACGGGCCTGCTCTACGGTGTGCAGCCCGTCGTGGTGGCTATAGTCTTCGAGGCGGTCCTGCGGATCGGCAGGCGGACGCTCAAGCATGCCGCTCTCATACTCTTCGCCGTCGCCTCGTTCGTCGCGATCTACTTCCTCTCCGTCCCGTTTCCGCTCGTCGTGGGGCTTGCGGCACTCGCCGGCTACCTGCTGCACTTCCGCTATCCGGAGGTGTTCCAGACGCGGGGGCACGGAGACGCGGGGGAGGAAGAGGAGCCGGCGGAGCGGAGCGCGCCGCCCCCGATGCTCCGCAACCTGAAGCTCGTCGGTGTCTTCGCGGTGCTGTGGGTGTTGCCGGTCGGCGCGCTGTATCTGTGGCGCGGACCCGACGACGTGCTCGTGCAGCAGGCGCTTTTCTTCACGGGGGCGGCGTTCGTTACTTTCGGGGGGGCGTACTCCGTGTTGAGTTACATCGCGGACGCGGCGGTGAACAACTATGGCTGGCTCACGACGGGCCAGATGGTTCAGGGGCTCGGGCTCGCGGAGTCTACGCCGGGGCCGCTCATCATGGTGACCCAGTACGTCGGGTTTCTCGGGGCGTGGAAGTTCAACGGGCCGTTCGATCCCCTGCTTTACGGGACTCTGGGAGCGCTCACGACGACCTACGTTACGTTCCTGCCGTGCTTCCTGTTCATCTTCCTGCTTGCGCCGTACATCGAGCTACTCTCGCACAACCGGCGGCTCGGGGCGGCGCTCACCGGCGTAACGGCCGCCGTCGTCGGCGTAATCGTCAACCTCGCCGTCTTCTTCACGGGTCACGTCCTCTTCCCGGACGGGCCGGGATCTCTGGACCTCTTCGCCCTCGTAGTCGCGATCGTCTCGTTCGCGGTGCTGCAACGGTTCAAGATCCCGATCTACCTGCTCGTGCCCCTAGGCGCCCTCGCCGGTCTGGTGTGGACGCTGCTCTAGCAGAGAACCGATAGAGCTCTAGCGGGAGCTCCAGTTGTATTCGGTGTCCTGCACCTCTCGCGGCCAGAGGTATCCGAAGTACTCCAGCTTCTCTATTACCTTGCGCGCGCTCTCCTCAGGCGACTCCTCGGCGGTCTTCAGGACGAGGTCGGGGGCGTTGGGGGCTTCATAAGGGTCGGAGACACCGGTGAACTGTGCGATCTCACCGGAGTAAGCCTTCGCGTACAGGCCCTTCACGTCCCTCTCGGCGCAGACCTCCAGCGGAGCGTCCACGAAGACCTCGACGAAATCCACGATCCTGCGTCGCACCTGATCGCGGGCCTCCTTGAACGGCGAGATGGCCGAGACGATCACACCGACCCCGTTGCGCGTCAAGAGGTTCGCCACGAACCCTATCCGCAATACGTTGACGTTGCGGTCCTCGCGCGAGAAACCGAGACCCTTCGAGAGGTTCGTCCGCACGATATCGCCATCCAGAACCTCGACCCGCCGCTCCCTCTCGCGCAGCTCGCGCTCGACGATCTCGGCTACGGTCGTCTTCCCCGCCCCGGATAGTCCGGTGAACCACAGCGTAAACCCGCGCTCCCCACTATCGTGCCTGCCTATGTTCTCCATCCTGCCTCCTTTTCCCGATACTCTAGCACCCTCTTAGCGCACTCTCTCGCTCCCCCCGGTATACTCCTGACTCGGGAGAAAGATGTACTGGTTCCCGCACCAAACACGGGGCGGACGGCGAACATGCGCCACCCACCCCGTTACCGGATGCGTGCGGTACTGGCCTCTAGCTGTGAATCATCCTGCGCCATCTGTCGAGCGCCTTGTAGCGGGGGGTGAGATACGTCTCCGGTGTGCCGATGCGCTCCAGGAAGGAGAGGGCGTGCTCGCAGAGCGTCCCACCCTCGGCGCCGAGCTCGGCCCAGGCGTTGATCTGCTCGCCGGGGTCTTCGTTCAGGTCGTAGATCTCCGGCTCGTCGTCCGGGCCGCCCAGGATTACGGTTCGCTCGTGCGTGGTGATGGTGATCGGCATGTAGTCGGCGATCCTGCGCGCCTTGGAGTCTATGGCGGTAACGATCTCGCCCTGCGCCAGATAGAGCGGCCAGGAGCTAACGACTAACGGCCGGTGCTCGTCCGTCGTCCCCGCGAGGACGT
>CALMWA010000437.1 GCA_937873125.1 uncultured Actinomycetes bacterium
GAGGTCGAGAACTCTCTTGTGAATATGGTGACCGCGATGGAGGAGCGAGACGCGGACACGGCGAGCCGCGAGCTCGGAGTGGACGTGCGGTACAAGATGCGCGGCGCGGAGATTGACGAGGAGTGCATGATCCTGCAGGCCCGCCAAGCGCCGGTCGCCCGCGACCTGCGGCTGCTCTACACGGTGCAGGCCGTCACGAACCACCTCGTTCGCTCCGGGACGCTGTGCGAGCACATCTGCCACGGTATCGCCGACACCGCCGATCACGAGCGGGACGAGGATCTGGAGTCAGCCCTCATCGAGATGGCCCGCTCCGCGCGCAACCTTTTCCACGAGGGGCTGGACATCTTCAAGAACCGCGACATAGACCGCGCCCGCGACCTGCAGGCCGTGGACGATAAGGTGGACCTCCTGTACTCGGAGGCTCTTAACCTGATCGCCAACCCTGCCGAGACGGGGGCCGGGAGCCCGGAGTGGCGGATGCGGGCGGCCCTGATGGTCCATTATCTGGAGCGCATCGCCGACCACGGCGTGGATATCGGTGGACGGACGGTATTCCTGGTGACCGGTGAGCGCATAGAGAACGCCATGCAGGAGTACATGAAGCGGAACCGCTACCCCGAAGAAGAGTAACGCGGTTCGTCGCTGCTCCACCCCTCCTCTATCCTCGCCCGAGGTCTTCACCTGTGCATATCTGCTACAATCGGGGCTGCGGTTTGGCATGCAAGCAGGCGGTTTTTCGTAGTGAGACTTACAAAAAAGAGCAAGTACGCCGTTCGTGCGTTGATGGAGTTGGCGCTGGCTGAATGCGGTTCACCGCGCGGCGTCGCGGATATCGCTCGCTGCCAGAAAATCCCGGAGCGGTTCCTGGAGCAGATCTTCGGCGAGCTTCGACGGGCGAAGATACTGGAGAGCCATCGCGGGGCCCACGGCGGCTACTGCTTCGCAGTGCCGATCGAGGAGATTACGGTCCTCGACATAGTGGAGATTCTGGACGGCGAAGTCCGTCCCGCCAAGTGCTCCGCCGGAGGCGTCTGCTACATCGCCGATGCTCCCCTGTGCGCCACGAGCAAGGTCTGGGACGAGGCCCGCGTTGCCCTCGAAAGCGTGTTCGGGCGCTACAGCATCGCCCAGCTCGCCGAGGATGAACGCGAGCGACGCGCTGCGCATGTTGCACGTGCCGCGTACCGCGAGACAGCCGCCTCTCTCAACTAACATCATCTCTCTAGACCGTCTCCGGCTGCACCTCGAAGGCCGCACGCACCTGACCGAAGCTACCGTGAAGGTTGGGGGTCTGGACTACCGCATCACACACCCCGCCGCCGCGGATGCCCTCATAGACGAGGAAGAGTTCGAGCGCGACGAGCGCCTGCCCTATTGGGCCGACCTGTGGCCGAGCGCCATAGCGCTGGCACGCTGGCTTTCGGTGCGGGATCTCCTCGGGAAGCGTGTCCTCGAACTCGGCTGCGGAGTCGGACTTCCGTCAGTGGTTTCGCTCCTGCGGGGAGCGCAGGTTGTCGTCAGCGACCAGTACGCGGCGGCCATGGACTTCGCCGTCTTCAACGCCCGTAGCAACAAAGGACGGGAGCCGGATACCTTCCTGCTCGATTGGCGCCGGCCGGAGTTGGATGGGCTGGGGCGTTTCGATCTCGTCATCGCCGCGGACGTGTTGTACGAGGCCCTCAGTGGCCTGGCCCTCGCGGAACTGGTCCCCCAGTTACTATCTCCCGGAGGAGAGGCCGTATTCGCGGACCCGAACCGCAACACCGCGCCGGTCTTCCTGGACGGGATGGAAGAACACGGCTTCCGGGTGGCGACCGAGAACCTGTCCATAGAGCAGGGCGGCAAAAACGTTGAGATAAGGTTGCACCGGCTGCGGAATTAGACGGTACGCGGCTGTTATACTCCGAATAATGCTTCTGGATTCACTAAACCCGACGCAGCTAGACGCCGTAAAGAACACCGAAGGGCCGTTATTGATCCTGGCCGGAGCCGGGAGCGGAAAGACCCGCGTGCTGACGCACAGGATCGCCTACTTGCTGGAGCAGGGGCTCGCCGGGCCGGAGGAGATCCTGGCTATAACCTTCACCAACAAGGCCGCGCGCGAGATGAAAGACCGGGTCGCGCTCCTCGTCGGTCCCGACTCGCGCAAGATGTGGGTCTCCACCTTCCACGCATTCTGCGCCCGTATCCTGCGGGCGCACGCCGACAAGCTCGGCTACCGGCGGGAGTTCACGATCTACGACACCGCCGATCAGGTCCGGCTCGTCAAACGCTGCATCATCGAACTCGGCAAGGACCCCAAACGCTTCAACCCGCGTTCGTTTCAGGCCCAGATCTCCGACGCCAAGAACCGCCTCCTGGCCGCCGACGACTTTCTGCGGCAGACCGAGGGCTACATCGCCGAGAACGTCGCCGAGGTCTACGACCTCTACCAGCAACGCCTCTACGAGAATAACGCCATGGACTTCGACGACCTCATCATGCAGACCGTCGCCCTGCTAGAAATCTTCCCCGACGTCCGCGAGCGTTACCAGACACGCTTCCGCTACATCCACGTGGACGAGTACCAGGACACCAACCATGCCCAGTACCGCTTGGTCAACATCCTGGCCGCCGGGTATCGGAACTTGTGCGTCGTCGGCGATGACGATCAAAGTGTGTACTCGTGGCGTGGAGCGGATATCCGGAACATCCTGGACTTCGAGCGGGACTACCCGGAGGCGACGGTGGTGAAGCTGGAGCAGAACTACCGCTCGACGCAGACTATCCTCTCGGCTGCGAACGCGGTTGTGGCGAACAACGCCTCGCGCAAGCGGAAGGAGCTGTGGACGGCGGGGTCCGAGGGGGAGCGCATCCGGGTGTTCACGGCGTCGGACGAGTACGCCGAGGCGCGGTTCGTGGTGGCGGAGGTCGAGCGGCTGATGGAGGAGGGTGTTGCGGCACGGGACATCGCGGCCTTCTACCGGACCAACGCGCAGAGCCGGGCTCTGGAGGACGTGCTGGTGCGGGAGGGTGTGCCGTACCAGATCGTGGGCGGCGTCAAGTTCTACGAGCGGGCGGAGATCAAGGACGCCATGGCCTACTTATCCGTGATCTCCAACCAGAACGACTCGGTCTCCCTGGAGCGTATCATCAACGTCCCGAAGCGCGGCCTCGGCAACACCTCCGTGGCGAAGTTGCAAGACTACGCCCGCCGCAACAGCATCTCGTTGTACGAGGCGCTGGCGGAGGCCGGGGAGGTGGACGTTACGGCGGCGGCCCGCAAGTCCTGCCGGGCACTGCACGGGCTGTTCGAGGGTTGGCGGGTGGCGGCGCGGGAGGTGCCGCCGGCGGAGCTTATCGGGGCGGTGCTAGACGAGTCGGGCTACAAGAAGGAGCTTGACTCCGAGGGCACGGTTGAGGCCGAGTCGCGCCTGGAGAACCTGGAGGAGCTGATAAACGCGGCCCGCGAGTACGAGAGCGTGGAGGCGGACGCGACCCTCGACGGCTTTCTGCAGGAGCAGGCGCTCTACTCGGAGACGGACAAGGTCCGGAGCGACGGCAGCGTTACGTTGATGACGCTGCACAACGCGAAGGGTCTTGAGTACGATCACGTCTTCGTCGTGGGGATGGAGGAGGGAACCTTCCCGCACGCCCGCTCCCTGGACGAGCAGAACCTGGAGGAGGAGCGGCGGCTCTGCTACGTCGGCATCACGCGGGCCCGTAAGACTCTCACGCTCTCCTATGCCAAGCTCCGGTCCAACTGGGGCGAGCGCGAGTACCAGATGCCCTCACGGTTCCTGTCGGAGATCCCGGACGAATACAAGTCCGGTGCCATCTCCGGCGGCACCACGGCCGCCGCCGAACGCGGGGGATGGGGCCGCGCCCTGCCGCGGCGGGGCAACGGCGCGCAACCGGCGTCGGACACGCCGCGGTTCAGGGCCGGGGACCGGGTCCGGCACGCGAAGTTCGGGGATGGGGAGATCCTGGAGTCCGGTGCTGGAAAGGTCGTCGTGCGCTTCGGAACGGAGGTAAAGACCCTCGTGCCGGAGCTTGCGCGGCTGAGCCGGGCCTGACCGGAGCGGATCATCCAGTTGTAGGGTAAGGAGTTCCGCAGCACGTCCGTCCCCCGGCGTCTCGGAGATGGACGCCTCGACTACGTATTTGAGAGAGCGGACAAGAAATAATGCTCCATCTCCAATCCAAGACCTTGTGGGCATTATGCAACCACTAGTTGTGTCCAAAGCATTGCTTGCACTTTCCAAATAGGTAACGGTTAGCATTCGACGGTTGCGCGCAGCTGATCCCGATGCTTATAGTGATGTTCGTTGCGTCGTGAGGTTGGGCGGGAGAATACGGAAAGGGAACCCTATGTGGATGTTAACGGCAGAAGCGCGTGCTGGAGAAGGTACGTCGTGACAGTGTCGAGGCGGCTGGCCTTGACCCTAGCGCTGATAGCGGTGGCGACGCTTCTTGCGAGCGGGTTGCATAGATGCACTGGGC
>CALMWA010000438.1 GCA_937873125.1 uncultured Actinomycetes bacterium
ATCTCTGATGCTCCTTTGGACGGGGAACTCTCTGATGGCCCTCTTTTTACCTTACAGACCACGCAACACACATCTAGACGATATTTTGGGCACCGCTCCGACGAGGACCTCAACACGAACCGCCAATCGGCGGCGGAGTCGGTGGTAAGGGAACACTAGATCATCTCTTGCAGGGGGTTGCCGGTGTAGGGGCTCTGCTCTGGGTACCGAACCGGTGTAAAGGCCGCTCCAGCTTTCCCCTTCACCGGGTCCGACCATCCCCTCCGCGTGGTCGGGCCCGGCGCATAAGGTTCTTCAAGTGAAGCGGCTGGAGCGCGACTACGGGACTTTAGCTTTTTCTTCTTATGCCGTGGAGAGCTTCAGGGAGTCCAGATCCTCTACGACGTCCGGGATCTCCACCCGTCCGCCGTGGCGCTTGAGGAAGTCCTGGAAGGCGTCGGCGTGTATGAACTCAAGGCCCAGCGGATGATTGTCCGCGTCGAGGTCCAGGTAGACGCCCTCTTCCACCTCCAGGGTCCTGACGGCCTCGCCGTCTTTGATCTCATCCCGGATGTACAGGTAGAGGGCGTTGGCTTCGGTGTCGAGCTCGATCCTCACGTCTCTATTCTACCTCTCCCGGACGTCTCACGAGGCTCACGATGAAGGCGTCCGCTTGATCCTTGGGAGTCTCCACATAGACGACCTGGATCACGTTGCCGGCCTGCGTGGAGCGCTCGGCGACCATCTTATCCCCGCTCGGGTAGGCCCTATCGGGCTCGTTGAGGGTCCGCATGATCTGGTTGCGCGGAATGTTTCGCTGGCGCATCCGCTTGCGGGCGTGGCTCGATAGTTTGATCTTCTCGAACTTCATCCGGGCTATCGTCTCACAAAAAGGACCGGAGCCCCGATATGCAGATCTACCGGGTAGACTCCTTCAAGTTCTCAAGGATCGCCAGTGCCGGCACGAGCGGTACCCCGGACCGGAAGAGAATCGACACCAGGTCGTCGGGTCCGTACACGGTGGCCTGTCCCTCAACGGCCGCAACCCAGTCGGGAGCCTCCTGGTCGATCACCGGCCGCAGCCTGAATATCCGATCGTACTCGACATCCTCAGCCGTTGCGGCTGCCCAGAACACCTGGGCTCCGGGTGGATATGAATGACGAAAACAAGCAAGGGCCTCGATCTCGAGGGCGCGCCACAAGTCGGCCGGCAGTCCCGCCTGAATCCCCATCGCGGCCGGGCGCGGACGTTCAAGGTAGTAGGCGTCTATTCTCCTCGGGCCGCCGGCGCGGGCGTTGTGCTTGAAATCGTACTCGGAGATGTGCAGCTCCCCGCGCTCGGAGCGCTCGATCACTTCAAACACGTAATCCTCCTCATGGTGAGCGCCGAAGGTCTTCGAAGGCCTCCAGCTTGTGAACATTCCCTTGCCGCAACTCTTGATGTACGCGTACAACAAAGGGCCGGAGCCCGGCTTGGACCCCGGCCGAAACTGGCCGCTAGAGAACCGGCGCCCACGGCTACCGGCGGATCCAGCTCTCCATGAACTGCTCCGAGTAATCCTCGCGCTCGCACGAACCCTCTTGTGTCTCATAGATGGGCGTCGGGTAGCGACGAGTCAGCTCCTCGTACTCCGCGTACGTAGGCCACCCTAACTCCGGCTCCCTTTCGGCCCGCTCGCTGAACCATCTTAGGCATCGCTCGCACATCTGCTCGCCCTCGATGTGGATCCAGATGGTGCTGGGTTCGAAATCCGCGTAGCAGACGAAGCACGGGCTCCAAATCCCGTCCTCGATCGGGTACATCGCCCGCTGAAACTCTATCTGCATGTCTCTCCTTCCTCGCTAGCCTTCTCAAGATCAATACTGTAGACGTCCTGGGGGACTCCTGGCTTGGCTCATGAACGCTACGGGACGGCCCTAAAGCCGCCCGATGCTCCGCAGGTAGTCGTTGTGCTCGTAGGTCAGCTCGTAGCCGTCCCAGTAGCCGGGTCGGTACTGACCCAACCCTTCCGCCTTCGCGTGCTCCCGCAGCTTCTCCGTCCAGGTCTCAGGGGTGGCGTCGAGGTTCTCGGCGACGATGCGCTTCACCGTGTCGAGGGCCAGGTCCTTGCGCTCGCCGGCGAAGCTAGAGGAGAGCGCCCGGTACTCGATGCCGGTAAGCTCGGAGACCTCCGTGAAGAACTCCTCATCGGTGAAGCGGCGCCCGTCGTGGGCTAGACTCTTGGTGTCCACAGTGACCTCCTACAGGTTATCGGCTGTGGGCCGGGCTCCGGGGTGTTGGCGCACCCGCGGGGCCACTACTTTTTCTGACACCCACATCATATCATATTCTTGATGTTTAGTCATCATTTATTTGTTGTTTGTGGTAAGATACCAACTGAGTTGATAATGAGGAGGTGGTCAAGATAGGCATTCAGGTGAAGACAGTGCGGGAACGAGCCCTTCTGAATCAGGAGGAACTCGCGGAGAAAGCGGGCATCGGTACGGCTACGCTCAGCCGCATAGAGAACGATCGCGTCGAGCCTCATTTTCGGACGATCCGCAAGCTTGCCAAAGCTCTCGGCGTGGATCCGTCCGAGTTGCTGCCGAAGGAGTAATCATGCCCCCCACAAACGGCCGCGGCTCCGAACAGCCGGAGCGGGTAGGTCTGTGCCTGCGCGTGAGCTCCGAGGAACAACGGGACCGTGAGACCATCGAGATCCAGCGGGACTTCCTGAACGAATACTGCCGACTCTACAGGCTGGAGATCGCAGGCGTGTACGATGATGACGGCGTGTCAGGCACCATACCACTGCACGAGAGACCGGAGGGACGGCGGCTCTTAGAGGACGCCAGGGCGGGCAAGTTCACCACACTCCTGGTCTACAAGCTTGATAGGCTGGGAAGGTCTTTGCTCGTGATCGTAGACGCCCACGACCGTCTCCAGGCTGCCGGCGTGACGCTCCGCTCCGCCACCGAGCCGATAGACACCTCTACCGCACCGGGGCGCCTGATCTTCCAGATGCTCGCCTCGTTCGCCGAGTACGAGCGCGAGACCATCGGGGAGAGGACCAGGGCCGGACTCCACCGGGCACACCGCAAGGGGCGTCACATGGGGCCGGTCCCATTGGGATACCGCGCCGACAAGGAGGGGGGCCTCCAGATCGAGCCCGAAGAAGCCGAGATCGTACGCGAGATCATCATGAACATTGCCGCCGGCTCGACGCTCTACGCGGAGGCGGCGCGCCTCAACGACCTGGGGATTCGTCCTCCTAGCTGGAAGTACGCTGCGAGCAAGGCCCCCGCGAAACAGTGGTCAGCACCGACGATCCGCCTCATCGCCCGCCAGACGGCTTACGGCGGCGTTCACACGGTCAAGCTGTCTACCGGAGAGGTCGTGGAGCAGAGGGTCCCGCGGATAGTCGCGCCCGAGCTGCAAGGGCGAGCACTGGCGCGCCTGGAGGAAAACAGGCGCTACTCTGGGGGACGGCCGCACCGCAGGTACCTCCTGACCGGGCTCATCACCTGCGAGGTCTGTGGATGTAGCTGCGTTGGGAGGACCAACACGGCGCGCGGCAAGAAGTACCCTTACTACAAGTGCTCAGACGATTGCGCTCAGCGAGGGTCTAGAGCCCCGCGCGGCCACGCGCCTAACGTCCCCGCTCGGTGGCTCGAAGAGACGGTCTGGGCCGACGTGCGGCGGTTCGTCGAGAACCCTGGAGAGGTCCTGGAGCGCGTGCGCGCGCAAGGCATCGGTACCGACGTCGAGGAACTCGAAGCGCGCCGCACCGATCTCAGCAAGCGGCTGGCCGCGAAGCACAAGGAGCGCGAACGCTACATCCGGTTTTGCGCGCGGGGATCCATAACCGAAGAGGAACTGGACGGCTACCTGGCGGACCTCCGGATCCAGACAGAGCACCTCAGACTCCTATTGGAGAGCGTCGAGTCCGACCTTGCCGCGCGGGAGCACGACCGGCTGGCCGCCGAGAGCACCGCGTCGTGGCTCCTGGCGCTCCGGGAGCGCGTCGAGGAGATCGAAGGGGATACTGAGGAGGCGTTCTCCAAGCGGCGCGAGCTCGCGAAGCTCCTCGTGGCCGGGATCACGGCCGGCAGGAAGGAGGACGGCCGTCCCCACGTGCGGATAACCTACCGCTTCGGACCGCCCGAGCCGTCAGACAAGGAGGATGCGTTTGTGGATGGCGTTGAGGACCTTCCGCCACAGTTGGCTTTAAAGCACTCGTCGAACTTCTCCGGCGTGATCTCCAGGATGCCGCCCATCTGGAATGCCCCGGCGTTGTAAACGAAGATCTCCGGTTCGCCCAGCTCGCTCTGTATCCGCTCGAAGGCCGTCCGCACGGAGGCCGGGTCCGTGGCGTCGGTGGAGACCGGCAGCGCATAGCCTCCGGCACCCTCGATCTCCGCTCGCACCGCCGCGACACTCTCTTCACGGCGGGACATTAGCGCCACCGCGAATCCCTCGCGGGCGAAACGACGTGCTACGGCCGCTCCGAGGCCGGGTCCGACTCCGAGTACGGCTGCTACCTGATCCATGTGCTGCTCCTTGTTTCTCCGGCCTCGTTCACCGGGCGGTCATGCCGCCGTCCACGACCATGCAGGCCCCGATGACCGAGCCGGCCTCGTCAGAGGCGAGGTAGGCGGCCATCGCGGCGATCTCATCGGGCGTGACGAGACGGCCGTGCGGTTGGCGGGCCTGCATGATCCTGCGGGCCTCTTCCGGGTCGTCGTAACCGGCCGTTATGCGGGCTACCCAGGGCGTGTCCACCGTGCCGGGGGCTATGCAGTTGACCCGCACACCCTCCTCGACGTGGTCTATCGCGGCGGCGCGGGTCATCGAGAGGATCGCGCCTTTCGCCGCGCAGTAGATCGCCCGGTCCTTGAGCCCCACCAGGGCTGCGATGGAACTCATGTTCACGAGCGACCCGCCGCCCGACTCCCGGATGGCCGGGATGGCGTACTTCATGCCGAGGAAGGTCCCCCGCACGCACACGTCCATGACCCGGTCGTAGTCCTCCTCGGAGGTGTCCGGCGCGGTTGCGGCGATGCCGAGACCGGCGTTGTTGACCATCACGTCGAGGCCGCCCCACTCGGAGACGACCCTCTCCACAAGCGCCTCCATTTCGGCGGCGCTGGTTACGTCGGTCTTCTGGACGAGCGTGGCGCCCTTTATCTCGGTGGCGACGTTTTCGGCGGCTGCTTCGTCCACGTCGGCGAGGACGACCCTCGCGCCCTCGGAGGCGAGGCGGAGGGCGATAGAGCGTCCTATGCCGGAGCCCGCGCCGGTGACTATCGCCCGCTTGCCTTCGAGCCGCTGCATCCCGTTCACCCCCGTGATCGCTTCCCCGTCTGAGCGGCCAGTATAATGACGCCCGCGCTGACGACGCAAACAAGAGCATTAGCCCCAGGGAAGGAGCTTCGATGAACCCTTACGCCGGTTGGATCCAGTCGCTACCCGAGGTGGACACTCCCTTCACAGGCCTGGACGGGCGCCTGATGTCGAGCCCGCACGGTCAGACGGTCTTCTTCCGGGCCGAGGAGGAGTTCGAGGTGCCGCCGCACTCCCACGGCGCGCAGTGGGGAATCGTCGTGACCGGCCGCCTGCACCTGACCATCGACGGAGAGTCCGGCGTCTACGAGCCCGGCGAGACCTACGATATCCCGGCCGGGGCTGAGCACTCCGCTCGCCTCGAAGCCGGGACCTGCGTCATAGACGTGTTCCAGGACCCGGATCGGTATGCCGCCAAGTAACCGGCGCCGGCTGGCCCCTGCGCGGCGAACGTACAATAATTACGCGCGAAGCTCGCGACGGGAAGGTGGGAGCATGAAGGGGATCGTCTGGCACGGACCGGAGAGGATGTCCGTGGAAGAGGTGCCGGAGCCCGCAGTGGTGCCGGGGTCCGTAAAGGTTCGGCCGACGGCGACCGGCATCTGCGGCTCGGAGGTCGAAGGCTACCTCGGCAAGATGGGCAACCGGACCCCGCCTCTCGTCATGGGCCACGAGTTCGCCGGGATCGTTACCGAGGTCGGTGACGGGGTGGACCGGGATCTCATCGGCCGGCTGGTAGCCGTGAACCCGCTCTACGGGGACGGGACGTGCCGCCTGTGCCGGGCGGGGTACACGAACCTTTGCCGGGACCGACACCTCGTCGGCATTCACTCTTCCGGCGGTTTTGGAGAGTACACGCTCGCCCCGGCCGCGAACGTCTATCCACTCCCGGACGGCGTCGAGGCGCGCACCGGGGCTCTCGCGGAGCCGCTGGCGAACGGCGTCCACGCCGCGCGGCTCGGGCTGGCGAATCGCGCGGTGGAGAACGCGGTCGTGATCGGGGCCGGCACCATCGGCCTGATGTGCCTGCAAGCCGCCGTCCTCGACGGTATCCCGAAGGTACACGCCGTCGAGCCGGTGGCGGCCCGCCGCGAGCAGGCGCTAGCTCTCGGGGCCGGGGCCGTACACGAGTCTGGCGCGCAGGCCCGAGAGGCACTGGACGAGACGACGGAGGGGCTCGGCGCCGACCTCGTGATAGACGCGGTGGGGGCGGAGGCTACCCGCCGCATGGCGGTCGAGGAATTGCTGCGTCCGGGCGGGCGGGTCGTGTACATCGGGCTGCACAGCGACGCGACGACGCTCGGCTTCCACGACATCGTCCGCGGACAACTCGACTTGCAAGGATCGTACGCCTACACAGCGGAGGACTACGAGCAGGCGCTGGAGTGGCTCGTGGATGGGAAGGCCGGGATCGGTGAGCTGCCGCCGGTTTTGCCGCTCGAAGAAGGCCCGGACGCTTTCGCGGAGCTTGTGCGCGGGCCGTCGGCCCGGATCAAAGTGTTCCTCGCGGAGCCGGGCAAATGATGCAAGACGCAGTCCTCTCGGGCAAGACAGCGCTCATTATCGGCGCGTCGAGCGGTATCGGGCTCTCGACCGCGAACCTCTTCGCCGAAGCCGGCGCGAAGGTCCACGCCGCCGCTCGCCGCCCAGAGGCGATCCGGGCGGGCGCCGGAGACCGCCCCGTCACGCCCCACGCCCTGGATATTTCGGATGGTGAGGCGGTTCGGAGGACCGTAGAGGAAGTCGGGGAGTCGGACGGTATAGACGTACTGGTCGTCGCGGCGGGGATGAACTTCCCGGAGCGCCGGCTGGAGCAGCTAACGCCCGAGAAGTGGGACGCTATGCTCTCGGTGAACCTCTCCGGCGCTTTCTACGCCGTCCACGCCGCGCTCCCGTACCTGCGGGCTTCGCGTGGTTTGTGCGTCCTCATCAGCAGCGTCTCCGGCCGCTGGCCCGACGCCTCCGGCCCCGCCTACCAGTCGTCCAAGGCCGGGATGACCGAGCTGGCGCACGCCGCGGGCTTCGAGGAGCACCAGAACGGTGTCCGCTTCACCGCCGTGCTGCCCGGCATCGTGGACACCCCGATCCTGGACAACCGTCCCGAGCCGCCGCCGAAGGAGGTTCGAGACGCGGCCCTCAAACCCGAGGACGTGGCCCAGGCCTGCTTCTTTCTGGCGACGCTGCCGCCCCACGCCTACGTCCCGGAGTTGGTGATGGTTCCGACCGCTCTTCAGGCGCTCGGCAAGACCTCGATCGCGACGCCGCCCATGCGGAGCGGGGAGTAAACGTGCCTGAAGGTCAGGCGCGGCGGTTCCGGTCGCGGGACTGGTTCGACGACCCCGACAGGTTGGACCAGACCGCGTTGTATCTCGAACGGTTTATGAACTACGGGATCACGCCGGAGGAATTGCGCTCTGGAAAGCCGATCATCGGCATCGCCCAGACCGGCAGCGACCTATCACCTTGCAACCGGATACACATAGAGCTCGCACGTCGCGTGCGGGATGGTATACGCGACGCGGGCGGGGTACCGATGGAGTTCCCGGTCCATCCTATCTTCGAGAACTGCCGCCGGCCGACCGCCGCTCTGGACCGCAACCTCGCCTATCTCGGGCTCGTGGAGATCCTGTACGGATATCCGCTCGACGCCGTGGTGCTGACCACCGGCTGCGACAAGACCACGCCGTCCGGGATCATGGCTGCTTCGACGGTGGACATCCCGGCCATCGTGCTCTCCGGCGGGCCGATGCTCGACGGGTACTTCGAGGGCGAGCTGGTCGGTTCGGGGACCGTTATCTGGAAGAGCCGGCGCCGGCTGGCCGTCGGCGAGATAGACGAGCAGCAGTTCTTCGATGCGGCCCTGGCCTCCGCGACGTCGGCCGGACACTGCAACACCATGGGGACGGCCTCCACCATGAATTCCGTAGCCGAGGTACTTGGCCTCTCGCTGCCGGGTTGCGCCATGATCCCGGCGCCCTACCGTGAGCGCGGCCAGATGGCTTACGACACAGGCCGCCGCATCGTCGAAATGGCCCACGAGGACCTGCGACCATCCAAAATCCTCACCCGCGAATCGTTCCTGAACGCCATAGTCGCCGTCACGGCCATCGGTGGATCTACCAACGCCCAGCCGCACATCATGGCGATGGCGCGTCACGCGGGGGTGGAGATCGAACCATCCGACTGGGCCCACGGCTACGACGTGCCGCTACTCATCAATATGCAGCCCGCCGGCGAGTACTTGGGCGAGCGCTTCCACCGGGCCGGCGGTGTGCCCGCCGTGCTGACGGAGCTTCTGCGGGCGGGCGAGATCTACGGCGAGATCCCGACCGTTACCGGCCGCACGCTGGCCGAGAACGTCGCGGGGCGCGAGAGCACGGACCGGGAGATGATCGCGGCCTACGACAAACCGCTTCGGGAACGCGCCGGGTCTCTGGTACTCTCCGGCAACCTCTTCGATTTCGCGATCATAAAGACCATTGTTATCTCCGACGAGTTCCGCGCCCGCTACCTGAGCGAACCCGGTCACGAGGGCGTCTTCGAGGGCCGGGCGGTCGTCTTCGACGGCGCGGAGGACTACCACGAACGTATCAACGACCCCGGCCTGGACATAGACGAGCGCTCCGTTTTGGTGATCCGGGGCGCCGGACCGCTCGGATGGCCGGGTTCTGCCGAAGTCGTCAACATGCAGCCCCCGGACGCACTCCTCAAGCGCGGCATAAACACTCTGCCCACCATCGGCGACGGCCGGCAGTCCGGCACCTCCGACAGCCCCTCGATCCTGCACGCCGCACCCGAGAGTGCCGCCGGCGGTGGGCTTTCCTGGTTGCAAACCGGAGACACGATCCGCATCGACCTGAACGCCGGGCGCTGCGACGCGCTGGTGTCCGAGGAGGAGATCGAACGCCGCAAGAAAGAAGGCGGCATTCCGCCCGTCCCTGAGAGCCGCACGCCCTGGCAGGAGATCTACCGCGCCTCGGTCGGCCAACTCGACAGTGGCGGGGTCTTGGAAGCGGCGCTCAAGTACCGGGGCGTGGCGTCTTCGACGCCGCGCCACAACCACTGATGAGTGCGATCTCATTGAATTATCGCCGACGCTCCGGCCACCCAAGATCCAGATAACGACCGAGGATAACTGGTCCAACGATATGACGTGGATGTCCCTGGTAAGGCAGTTTGTAGGGACGTATCGAGTGAAAATTACGCGAGGAAATTCGCAGCTCTGGAAAGGTTCTTCAAAGAGATATCTTGATGCTATAGTTGTATTCTGACGAGATCTCGGTAAGGGGAGGGGCATGAAGCGCGCTATTGTCTTGCTAACCATTGTGGCTGTTACGGTTTTGCTATCCACCGGAGTGGCATTTACGCAGGTGCAGCCTGGAGATAGCGCTTCGGGACGCTACGTTGTGGTGCTTAAGGACGGTGTGAGCGACCCCGGACAGGCGGCGAACGACATCTCCCGCCGCAATAACGCGGAGGTCGGCTTCGTCTATGGCAAGGCGATCAAGGGCTTCTCCGCGACGATCCCAAACAACCGCGTCGCCGAGGTGCGCGCCGACGGCCGGGTGGACTACGTGGAGCGCGACGGGACGATGAAGGCGGTCGTCCAGACGCTTCCGTGGGGGATAGACCGCATAGATGCCGACACTAGCTCGACGCTGGCCGGCAACGGCTCCGGGGCCGTCTCGAACGTAAATGCCTACATCATAGACTCCGGCATAGATGCCACTCATCCGGATCTAAACATCGTCGGCCACGTCAACTTCGCCGGTGGGACGAACAAAGACTGCAACGGTCACGGCACTCACGTGGCGGGTACCGTGGCGGCGAAGGACAACACGGCGGACGTGGTCGGTGTCGCGCCGGGCGCTCCGCTGACGGGTGTGAAGGTGCTCGGGTGCAGCGGTTCGGGCAGCTACTCCGGCGTGATCAAGGGCATCGACTGGGTGACGGCGAACGCGAAGAAGCCCGCTATCGCGAACATGAGCCTCGGCGGCGGTGTGAGCCAGGCGGTGGACGATGCGGTGAAGAACTCGGCCAACAGCGGCGTCCTCTACTCGATAGCGGCAGGCAATGAAGGCGCGGACGCCTGCAACTCCTCTCCGGCCCGTGCCGGCACGAGCAGCGGTGTAGTTACGACAGCCGCGACCGATTCCGCAAACAAGGAGGCTTCGTTCAGCAACTACGGGGCCTGCGTGGACATCTGGGCGCCGGGTGTGAACATCCTCTCGACGAAGAAGGGCGGCGGCACGACGACGCTCTCAGGTACTTCGATGGCCGCGCCGCACGTCGGCGGCACGAGCGCCCTATACCTCTCGAAGAACACCGTAGCAAGCCCGGCGACCGTCGAGGGCGCGCTCAAGGCGGCGGCTAAGACCCCCGGCACGACCAGTAAGGACGGGCGCGTAATCTCGCTGCTCTACGCAGGCTCTTTCTAGGAAGCCGACGATGACCGGAAAACCGCTAGCGCTGCTGGCGTCGCCAACCTGCCGGAGCGCGCCTTGAGCCCGGAGCGCGCCTTGAGCCCGGAGCGCGCTCCGGAACCCGTTGACGAGAGGGAGTACCTCGCCTCTCAGCCGCCGGAGCTTCACGTGCCGGAGGCTCTGGAGGAGATTCGGGCCGGAAACGCATCGAGCGGTCGTAAACTAGTCGTCCTCGACGACGACC
>CALMWA010000439.1 GCA_937873125.1 uncultured Actinomycetes bacterium
GAGACGGACGAGGAGCTGGCGGCGCTCGCCGCCGTCGCGCTCGGCATGCCGGCCGAGACGCTCCGCGGCCTGCTGGCCGTCGACGACGAGAACGACTTCGACCCGTCGGCGCTGATGCCGGTGTGCCTGGTTGCGGCGGAGCGCCTCTGGCGCGCGCTCGACGAGTGGAAGGCGCGCGCGCGGTGAGGCGCCTGCTCCTGGTTGCGGTCCTGCTTGCCGGCGCCGCGCAGGCGGCGGCCCAGGACGTGCCGCGCCTCACCCAGCCGGTCAATGACTTCGCGAACGTCATCGACGCGTCGAGCGAGCGCGAGATCGACGCGCGCATCCGCGCGCTCGAGCGCGCCAGCGGCGACGTCATCGTCGTCGCGACCGTCGAGACGTTCGCGCCGTTCGGCAGCATCGAAGAGATGGCCGTGAAGATGTTCGAGAATCGCGTGACTCGCCGACCTTCGGGGTCGAGCACGCGGATATCAGTTCCCTGTCGATCTATGCGGTAGCCATGTAAAAAGCCCAGGTCTTCTGCATGACACGCTTGAAGTCCTTTGTTCCCCATTGCCGGTATCTCCTCCGACTAGCTTCCTTGCAACAGTCCGCTGCGATGGGAATGTCCTCTCGATCCCGTGTCCCCAAGCACAGCGTCCTTCGGCAAAAACGTAACAGCAACCCACCTCGAAAACAGCCGTTTTGCAGGGGATTACGACCATAATTGTCCGAACAATGTCCGATATACACGAAGGTACTAGCCGGGTAAAACAGACTTGTATGACCTCCAGTACAGGCCGAGGTACTAGCACCTTTACTATCCGGGGGCTATGATCTCCGTGTGCGAAAATCGGCTGCGTTGCGTTAGGTGTTTGATGCTTCATGAATGGGGAATCAAGTAAAGTATGATGCAGAAATCTACGAACGAAGACTTGAAGGCATTGGGGCTAATCTGGATCAACTGCGTTTACCCGGTGGTGTCCGCAGGCCTTGAGAAAGCCCTGGAAGGCCGAGCACGAGTGTACGTGGGACGGAAGTCTCCCGAAGAGGAGCCTTTCCTGGTAATACTCTGCGCGGGTGGCGTGGAGGGAATCTCCAAAGGCATCAAGCGCGCCAGGAAGCTCAACCCCGACGCCTCCGTCCTGGTCTTCGGGCTGACCATAGACTTGCCACTCGTCAAGTCGGCGCTCCAGGCTGGAGCCCGCGGCTTCATCCACGCCGCAATGCAGCCGGATCAGATCACACGCGCCGTGGAGGTGGCCGCCAACGGGGAGTTGGTCGCGCCGAGGGAACTTCTGGAGTACCTCCTCTCCGATGAGGACCCGGTGGACCTCAACATGCTTTCGACCCGCCAGCGCGAGGTCCTGGATCTAGTGGTCGAAGGCCTCTCCAACGCCGAGATAGCCGGGCGACTCTATCTTTCGGAGTCCACCGTTAAGCAACACCTGCGCGCATCCTACAAGGCACTCGGCGTGAGCAACCGCACCGAGGCAACGCAACTTTTGCGCAAGGGAGAGTAGATTTATCCGGAGCTCGGGTCGAAGCGCGGGTACACCCGGTAACTATTCTCCGCCTTCCGAAGATCGCACATCACCCGTCCAAGACGCCCCCTGTTACCAAAGTTACCTTAGACGATCGGCCAACGAGTCAAAAGCCACTCGCTCCACCGCATCATCCAGCGGCTCCAGCTCGAACGAGTCGTCCACGCGCCGCAGAGCGTTGAGGATGAGCTGGTCGGTGAGCCAGGGGTTCTTCGGCAGGAGTGAGCCGTGCAGATAGGTACCGTAGGCGTTGAGGTGGCGGGCGCCCTCGGTGCCGTCCTGGCCGTTGTTGCCGTAGCCCGCGACGACTTCCCCGAGTGGCTCGGTGTCGCCCAGGTAGGTACGTCCGCCGTGGTTCTCGAAACCAACGATCTCGCGTACCTCGTCCGTCTCCGGGGCGCGGACACGCACCAGGACGTTCCCGATGAGGCGCTCTTCGTCGGGTTTGCGCGGCTCTGTGGTCAGATCGAAGATGCCGACGCCGGGCAGTCTCTCGCCCTCGGGGGTCTCGTAGGAGTGGCCCATTAGCTGGTAGCCGCCGCAGACGCCGAGGACCACGCCGCCGTCCTCGACAACGGCTCGAAGGTCGGCGCCCTTGGAGCCGGAGAGGTCTTCGGCGAGTAGCGCCTGCTCGCGGTCCTGGCCGCCGCCGAAGAGGAAGATGTCGCGGCTGGTCGGTTGGATCCTCTCCCCGAGGCCCACGTCCACGACCTCGACCGGAATGGAGCGCCACTCGCAGCGCTTCTTTATGGAGATCACGTTCCCCCGGTCCCCGTAGAGGTTCATCATATCCGCATACAGGTGGTGGATCGTCAGCTTCACTTATCCTCCCAGAACGGGTGCGTGTATCCAAGCTCGCTCAAGGTCTGCCGGATCTCCAACATCGCCGTGTACGTCGGCAAGACGTACAAAGTCTCCCCCGGTGGCGTCGCCGCCAGCGCCTCCCGGATGGCCTTCTTGCGATCCGGGACGACGGAACCCACCGGAAGCTCCGCGTACTTCAGCCGCACGGCCATGTCGTCCGCCCGGATGCCGCTGACCATGAACGGCGGCAGACCATTCGTCCGGCCCTCGGATTTCGCGTCGGCGAGCATCTCGAAGTCTACGTCCCAGAGCCATGAGACGTCCCGGCCGTCGGCGTCGTTGTCGTTTATGGCGATGAGGACGTTGCGGGCGTCCGCGCCGGTTACGAAGGTGCGCAGGATCTCGTTGAACCCGACCGGGTTTTTGATCAGCAACAGGAAAGCCTCCCGGTCCCCCGCCTTCACCCGTTCCACCCTCCCGAAAGCTCCTCCAAACTCACCCAACCCCCGCACGATCTCTCCGAGCGCGACCCCGGACTCCCCGGCGACGGCGGCGGCGGCCAGCGCGTTGTAGACGTTGTAGAGACCCGGAATCTCTATCCGCACCTCCGCTTCACCCTTCGGCGTGCTCAAGAGGAACTCCGTCCCCCGCGCCCCGTCGAAGCGCACCCGGCTCGCCCGGTACTGGAGCTCGGGCCGCGAGAACCCACAGTTGCCGCAGCCGTACAACCCGACGTGTCCCATGTACACAGTCTCGTAGTCGAGCGCCGTCCCGCAGACCGGGCAATCCTTCGAGTCCGCGACGTGTTGCAGGCGTCCGGTATCGAGATTGGGCTCGTCCACACCATAGTAGACGGCCTTCGCCGTGGAGCGGCCCAGGCTCGCGACGAGCGGGTCGTCGGCGTTCAGGACGACCGTGCCGTCCGGCGGCAGGTCGACGAAAGCTGAGGCGATTACCTTGCCGGTGTAAGCCAACTCCCCGTAGCGATCCAACTGGTCCCGGAACAGGTTCAGCACGGCGAGCAGCTTGAGGTCCGCCTCGGCGGCCACCTTCGGGACGCTGGCCTCGTCCACCTCGAAGAGTCCCATCTCAGATGCCGGCTTCCCGGATACGCTGGAGTCCGAGACGAGCGCCGCCGTTACGCCGGTTACGAGGTTCGCGCCGGTGGAGTTGTTGACGGCCCGGACTCCGGCCGTCTGGAGTATCTTGGAGACCATCCGGGTCGTGGTCGTCTTTCCGTTGGTGCCGGTTATCGCCGCCGAGCCCATCGGCAGACGCTGCGAGAGCTTGGTGAGAACCTTCGGGTCCACCCTGCGCGCGACCACCCCCGGCATCGTGGAGCCGCCGCCGGTCTTCAGCGTCCGGCTCGCAATCTGCGCCGAGCGGGCGGCGAGTATGGCCGCAGAGAGACGTGGATCAAATTCCGAACTCATAGCGCGGATTATATCTGCTGGCGGTTGACGCTTTTGCGGATGTGGCAGCCGCTCTCGCTCCAGTCCCGTTCGGGCATCCCTTTGCTGTTGGCGGCGTTCGGCGGACGGTCCATCTTCCCTCCAAACCTAGCCGTTCTTCCAGGGCCATCCCAACCCGGATGCGGTAAAAACTGTACATGGATATCTTCGAGAATCTCTCGGCAAGCTCGAAGCTGGCGGACAACCCGCTCGACGCCTACTCGCGGGCGGTGCGGGAGGTGACGGAGAAACTTGAGCCGGCCGTGATCTCGGTCGGCGCCCCCGAAGGGCGCGGCGGCGGTTCCGGCGTGATCCTCGGCTCCGACGGCTCCTCCGCGACCGCCATCACCAACAGTCACGTCGTCCGCGGCCTGCGAAGCCGCCGCACCGGGAACAGCAGCGGCAAACTGGAGATAACGCTCCCGGACGGGACAGCCATCCCGACGGAAGTGCTGGGCGACGACCCGCCGAGCGACCTCGCAGTGGTGCGCTTTACGCCCGAACAGGAGGTTACGGTCGCCACACTCGGGGAGGCGGAGAACCTGGTGGTGGGGCAACTCGTCGTCGCTATCGGGAACCCCCTCGGCTTCCAGCGGAGCGTTACGGCGGGCGTAGTGAGCGCTCTGGGGCGTTCGATCCGGGGTGAGAGCGGACGTCCTATCGAGAACGTCATCCAGACCGACGCGGCCATCAACCCCGGCAACTCCGGCGGTCCCCTGGCTGATTCTCTGGGGCGGGTCGTGGGCATCAACACGGCCATCATCGGCGGCGCGCAGGGCATAGGGTTCGCGGTGCCGGTCTCGGCGGCGTTCCGGCGCGTGATCTTCGCGCTCGCCACCGAGGGCCGCGTCCGCCGCGCCTACCTGGGGGTGATGGTCGCGAGCCGCCCGTCCAAGAATGGTTCCGGCGGTGGCGCGGGCGTCGAGAGCGTCGCCCCCAACAGCCCCGCCGAACGCGCGGGCGTGAAGCCGAAGGACGTGATCCTGGGCCTCGGCCAGAACCAGATACGCTCCACCGAAGACCTCCTGGCCCTGCTGGACGAGTCCGCCATCGGCCGCGACGCCAACCTGCGCGTCCTGCGCAGCGGCCGGGAACTCTCGCTTACGGTACGCCCGAGAGAACAACCCACGGAGTAGCCGACGGAGTAAGATTAGCTCTCCGCTACAAGGAGGGAGACGAAGGTGCCGGACGTTACGCTCGTGGTGCAAGGCATCACGGATACGGGAGAAGCCGAGAAGCTGGAGCGTGCTCTTACGCGCATAGATTTCGTACAGCTCGTGAACGTGGATCAGGAGAAAGGTCTCGTGGCGGTCTCTTACGACGGCAGCGGTTCGGAGCTGGAGAAGATCGAACAGTCGATACGGGAGGCCGGTTACGAGTACGAGGCCTCGCCCGGTGCCCGTAAGCTGGAGGAGTAGCTAGCCGAAAGCTGCTACTTGACCCTCGGAGCGGATTGCGGCTTCTGGCTCTGGCGGCGCAGGTACCACCAGCCGAAGAGCATGAACGCGACAGCCAGGACAGCGCCCAGGATGCGGGCGGTGGTGTGCATATCGCCGATCAGGCCGATGATGACCGTGTCGGCGAAGAACATCTCTACCGCGACGTAGATCAAGAGCCCCGAGCCCACGTAGACGAGCCAGGGCAGGCGGTTCATGAGCGTGCTCAGGATCTGGCTGCCCCAGATTATTAGCGGGATCGTGAGGGCTATACCGAAGCCTACGAGTGCCAGACTCTCCCCCGAGACCGCCACAAGTGCGAGCACGTTGTCCAGAGACATCACCGCGTCGGCGACCACGATTATTCGTATGGCCTCCCAGAGTCCGGTCCCAGCTTTCACGTCTTCGTGACCATCGCCCTGTGCGAGTAGCTTCCAGGCGATCCAGATAAGGAGTAGCCCGCCCCCGGCCCGGAGCAACGGCACATCATTGATAAACCAGATGACGAGCCCCGCGAAGAGGAGCCGCAAGGCGACGGCGCCGAAAGCCCCCCAGAAGATAGCGCGCTTGCGGGTCCTGCCTTCGAGCTGGCGCACGGCGAGCGCGATGACGACAGCGTTGTCACCCGAGAGGATCAAGTCTATAGCGAGCACGCCCAGGAAGCGCGCGAATAGTTCTCCGAATTCCATCTAGGTTGCTGTCCCCTCGGATACTGGCGGTTTGCTAGACGACGAAACTTATATTATCAGCAAATTTTCAGAATTACGCTCGTTCGCCTCGGAGAAGTGAAGGTACGGAGAACTCTCAACCCGCGCGCAACGCGGAGCACTGCGCCGTCGCCTGCGTCTCGGAGTACGGCTTTGCGGTGGGGTTCGGGTGTTCGACCGTTACGAGCTTCGTCGCCTTAGAGCATGATCACGGTGAAGATGGCCGCAACCACGAATACGGCGTAGAGGATACCGCCGGAGATCAGGTACGGAATCTGTACGGGCTTGTCCTGACGGAGCATGTAGTAGACGAGCCCGCCAGAGAGGAGCGCCAGCCCCACCGAGAAGAGGTTGAGTCCGCTGAGCTCCCAGGGGGTGAATGCAACGCCCAGAGCGACCGGCACGGTACTCTGGAAGACCATCGCCCCGGTTATGTTGCCGAGCGCCAGGGTGTCCTTGTCCTGCCTGAGCCAGAGAACGGAGTTGAACTTTTCGGGCAACTCGGTCGCGAGCGGGGCGAGGATGAGCGAGATGAGACCCGCCGGTATCCCGACGGCCTCGGAGATATGCTCCACGGCGTCCACGAAGTAGTGTGCCCCGAGCGCCATCACCACGAGCGACCCCACGACCTGTCCGACCACGGCCCACATCGGCGCGGGCGAGCGAGAGAACCAGAGCGTGAGGTTCTGCGGGGCCTCGCCCTCCGTCCCACCACCGTCCCGAATCGTATGCATCACATGCACGACGTACGCAGCGACGAGGAAGAAGGCGGCGATCAACTTCAGGAAGAACGGCAACGGCACCAGCCCGATGCCCGCCGCCACGGTGAAGAGCACCAGGAAGAAGCCGATGTCCCGCGTTGCGGTGCGGCGGTCCATCGTGATCTCACGCCCGCTCCCCCTCCGGCGACGATATCCATAGGCCGCCACGCCTGCGATGAACATGGCTAGCGTCGCCAGCAGGAACGGCGCCCCCAGGATCGCCCCGACCCCTATCTCTCCGGCCGATGCCGGATCCCGGCCCAGAAACAACGCTCCCAGGATGGCGACTACCGGGATCATGGTCTCCGGCAACGCCGTCCCGACAGCGGCCAACACACTCCCGACCGCCCCCGCCCCGAGATTGAGCCGCTCGCCGAGCATCTCGATGGCATTTGTGAACAGCGCGGCGGCGGCCAGTATGGCGACCAACGATAGGACCAACTCCAGCAGCGACACCGCACACCTCCACGTGAGACTTCGGAGATCAAAAACGTGCTAGATTCTACCCGACAGCAACCCAATCCACGCTACGGGAGATATGCAGAAGCTCGAAGAGATCCTGAACGCCGTCGCAACCGGCGACATTTCGCCCTCGACGGCGGCCTCGCGCCTGAAAACGACGGAGGTACGCTACCTCGACGGCTACGCCGTGCTCGACGCCGGCCGCGCCGCCCGCAAGGGGGTGCCGGAGATCGTCTACGCCCGCGGCAAGACGCCGGAGCAGGTTGCCGGCATCTGCGCCGCACTCCTCGACACGGCGGAGCGCGTCCTCGTGAGCGCCGCCGCCTCGGAACACGAGGCGGCCATCCGTGGCGCCCTCCCGGATACGCCCTTGCGCGAATCGGGCCGCGCCCTGATCGTCGGTTCCGGCACTCCCGCACGCACCGGCGGGCGTGTGGCGGCCTTCTGCGCCGGCACCTCGGACCTCCCGGCGCTCGGAGAAGCGGTCGCGGTGGTCGAGGAGATGGGCGTGGAGGTCATGCGCTTCCACGACGTGGGGGTGGCCGGCATCCACCGGCTCGCTGGCCCCCTGGAGGATCTCGCGAGCTTCGACCCAGACTGCCTGATCGTGGCCGCCGGCATGGAAGGCGCCCTGCCGAGCGTCGTCTCAGGCCTGGTCGCCGTGCCCGTCATCGGCCTCCCGACCTCGACCGGCTACGGCCTCGGAGGCGACGGAACGGCTGCTATCCTGGGTATGCTCCAGACCTGCTCCCCCGGCCTCTCGGTGGTGAACGTGGATAACGGCGTCGGGGCCGGGACCACCGCAGCCCTGATCGCCAACCGCGCCGCCCAAACACGCGAAGCGCCGCACGCCGCGACACGCACCGCAAACTCCACGCCCGACCCGCGAGAGAACGGCGCCTCCAGCCGGCGTTAGGAGAGCGCCGTTGACCGTGCGCGCCTTTATCGCCAGCTTCCCGCCGCGCGAGATTCAGGAAGCTCTACACCGGGCGGCGCTCGCGCTCCCCATCATGGAGAGTGTTCGGTACGTACGTCCCGAGAATATCCACCTGACGATCAAATTCCTGGGCGACGTGCAGCAGGAGAGCCTCGCCAGAGTGGGAGAGTCTCTCGCCACCGTTGGCGAACACCACGGACCATTCGAGGTCGAGTTGTCCGGGTTCGGGGCCTTCCCTTCGGAGCGCCGGGGGCGCGTGCTGTGGGCGGGCGCCGGTAGAGGGTCCGACCGACTGGGCGAGATCGCCGCGGATGTGGAGGATGCTCTGGAGCCGCTAGGGTTCGAGCGTGAGCCCCGCGCGTACCGGCCGCACATGACGCTCGCACGGGCACACGGGAGACCGTTCGTTCTGGGCGAAACCGCCGCTTTTGAGGGACTGACCTTCCAGGCCGAGAAGCTCACGCTGGTTCGCAGCGTGTTAAGGCATGAGGGGGCTCTGTACGAGCCGGTCGGGATTTATCCCTTGGCAGGTGGAGGGTAGCGGGGTTAGAGCGCGATCAGAGGCCCGATAGACATAAGGATGAAGAGGAGGATCAGGATCATTACGACCATCGCTATGAAGTTATTCCCACTCATCGGGCCGCGCCTTTCCAGCCGGTTCCAGTACACGATCTCACGCTCGGGATTCTAGCGGCTGGAAACCCGTACCGCCAGTACCGGCGTTCTTGATAGGTTGCTTTGGCGAATCGCCTATAGCTCGTTAGCGTAAAAAACGCGACGAGCCGGCGGCGGTGTCTCCTCGCGAGAGGCCATCTGACGTAGCCCGTGAAACTCTTCCACTTTCTCGGCGGCAATCCTCACCACAGGATCCGGGTGCGAGCGCAACTCCAGGATCGCATTCCACCCGGCCTCTATCTCGATCTCCTCCAGACCTGCGACCGGACGCGGCTCCTTATAGAATATCTTGCACCCGTAAGAACCCTCGTCAGCATTGTGGACCACCAGGATCATCTCCGGCCGGGCCGCCACCGCCTGCGGTATGTTCTGCAACTCGTACATCACCTTCCGCCGCCGGTAGACTTCACGCTGACTCTCCTCACGCACGATCTTCCCAAATTCATCACCCTGAATCATAGAGTAAGCCTCATCCCGCGCCCTCTCGGCCGCCCGAACCCACCGGGCCACGCCGTCCACATCCAGACGCGCCTCGCAGACCGGACACCGATACTCCAGCCCCACCGTCGCCTTCAACCCTTGCAGATGCAGACAATTCTCGATTTCCCTCACCATATCGGCCTGTATTGTACTCTGTTCCCGACCATACGCGACTCTCATCTCGTACCTCAAATCACAGTTTACCTGAACTATAGGTTTATGTATACGATGAGTCGAATGTTCGCGCGGCGGTGTCGGCTGCGCCTTTCGGAACGGCAGCGCTAGTAGTTTAGCGGCGTACTGCGCTGTATCGGGCCGCGCCGCAGCATCCAACCCTGGTAAAGCAATCTGCGCCACACACTGCGGAGTCCCGCATGGGAGAGGCGTTTCGGGCACGGAATACGCTGTGTACCTGAAGTACAGCGTTAGTTTAAGGAGGGCATCGGGCGGCTGGTGTAAGAGGCTGGTATTCTCCGCTGCATGACGATTCGGGGACAGAGGGCGCACTTGATCTTGAACCCGACCGCTAATAAGGGGCGGGCCGCAAGGAGCCGGGGGAGGATCTCGCAGCTCCTTAATGCTCGTGGAATCGAGGCCGTCTGGCACATTACGAAAGAGCCGGGCCACGCAGCCCGAGTCGTGGATGGTCTGCCGGACGGGGCTCTGGTGGTAGCGGTCGGCGGCGACGGTACGGTGCGCGAAATCGCGGCGGCCTGCGCGGGGACGGATCGCGTACTGGGAGTTCTTCCGGTCGGGAGCGGCAACGACTACGTAAAAGCGCTCGGCATAGGGACGAAGCTGGAGGGCGCTCTGGCGGTGCTGGCGAACGGTAGAGTGCGCTCCGTCGACACGGGTGAGGCCAATGGCGTGAAGTTCAACAACGGTCTCGGCATCGGCTTCGACGCGCAGGTCGCCGCCGGGGTAACGGAGGCGCCGGCTTTCCTCGGGGGGGTCGGCCGGTACCTGTGGTCGGTCGGGCGTCTGCTCTGGAGCTTCCGGTGCCACGACGCGGTACTGCGGCTGGACGGCGAGAGGGTCGTCGAGGCCAAAACCATCCTCGTCGCGGCGGCGCTCGGAACAACCTACGGGGCGCGGTTCAGGCTCGCGCCGAAGGCGAAGCTCGACGATGGGCTCTTCGACGTGATCTGGTCCGAAGAAATCAACCGGGCAGAGGTCCTCCGGCTCATACCGTCGGCGTTCGGCGACAACTTAATGGAACATCCTAAAGTCCATCTGGCGCGGGCGCGAGAGCTGGAGGTCACGATGCGGGAGGAAGTCCCGGCGCACGTGGACGGGGAGATGCTCGAACCCACGCGCACCTTCCGGGCGCGGGTCCTGCCGGGGGCGCTCAAGGTGGTGGCTCCGTAGAGACGCGAGCCGCTATCCAAGAGCGCGATTCTGTGATAGAAACGCATATCCGTGCGCAGTAGCGCGGTCGTACAAAGAACGGACTAGTCAGAGGTTGGGTGTCGGATGAGAGCTTTCGTGTTTCCGGGACAGGGTGGCGGTGTAGGAGAGCCGGCGGCGGAGATGCTGCCGACGATTCGGCGCGTCATCGGGGACCGGGTTCCGGATCAGGTCAAGTTCTTCGCCCGCGCGGCTAAAGACGCGGACGAGAGCCGCGCGCTCGCCGTGCGCCCGGACGTGGTTGCCGGCCACTCTCTGGGCGAGTACGGTGCAGCCTACGCCGCAGGATGCTTCGATCTGGAGACCGGCATCTGGCTCGTCGCCCAGCGCGACGAGTTTCTGGCACAGGCCGCGCGGGAGACGCCGGGCGGCATGGTCGCCATCCTCAAGGCGGACCCCAAAGAGGTCGAGAAGACCCTGGGAGACGCCGGCGGCACGTTCGTCGCCAACTACAACACGCCGCGCCAGACGGTCGTCTCCGGGCTGCGCGGGGCTCTGGGGGACGCGGTGGCGAAGGTTCGAGGGCGCAAGATCCCGCTGAACGTCTCCTTCGCGGCCCATTCGCCCTACGTGGCCGCTGCCGGAGAGAAGATGCGCGGGGTCCTGGACTCCGTGGAGTTCCGGGTGCCGGAGGTGCCGATCATCAGCGCCATAGACGGTGCGGTGCTCACGAGCGCCGACGCGGTCCGGGAGGCCCTCAAAAACCAGATGGTCTCGCCGGTGCGGTGGGTGAAAGTAGTCGAGACGCTCGCCCGGATGCGGGTCGAGGAGTGGATAGAGCTCGGCGGCGGCAACGTCCTCACCAGGATGCTGAAGGACTTCGACCTCCCCTCCCTAAAAGGGATCACCTTCGAGGATCTGACCGCCCGTCTCTCGCAGCAGGCTCAGAACCTCCTGCCCCGCCAGAACAACACCAGCGGCGAGCAGCCCTCCTAGCTCTCGTGAACGTCTTCTTCGACGTTCAAGGCACGCTCATCTCCGGCGGAAAGCCCCGGCCCCTGGCAAAAGAGGTCTTCGCCGGACTGATCGAAAACGGCCACCACGTCTACCTCTGGTCCACCGCCGGCCCCTCCTACGCCCGCAGCGCGGCGAAATTACTGGAAGTCGAAGACCTCGTCTTCGGTTACTACAGCAAACACGACCACATCCCCGTGACCGTGGACTTCTTCGTGGACGATCACGCGGACTTCGCCGATCACCACAACGGCCACCACATCCATCCGTTCGACGGCGACACGGGCGACACCGAGTTACGGAAAGTCCTCGACACCCTCACATAAGAACTCACGTAAAAGGGCCGGAGCATTACGCGCCCCGGCCCGGATAAGTTCCTTGAAGATAGTTGCTACCTGGCGGCCTCCGCCTCGGCCTCGGCTTCGGCCTCCTGCTTGAAGGACTCGCCGGCGCTGATCGCCACCACCTCGTCCTCGATTGAGGAGATGGTGCCGTCCATACTGGACCACACGCCGATGGAGAAGCCCTCGTCCACCGGCTCGCCGAGCTTCTGACCGAAGGAGACCTCGTCGCCCTCCGAGATGAGCGGGGTCGCGGGCTTGAGGAAGCGGCCGCCGAGCGGGACGTTCACGCCGCTGACCTTGCCTACCAGGGAGATAAACTTCTCCTCGGGAAGCTTGGTCTTGATGTCGGCGTACTCCTTGCTCGCCACGCCCTTCGGGATCACGAGGAAACCGTTCGTCGTGCGGCGCACGAAGGCGTCGCCCTCGCCGAGAGACTCTATGCCCATCTCGTTCAGGTACGGGCCACCGTCGATGACGGAGAGCTTGCCGGCCTCGGCCTCGACGTCCACGCCGGAGAGCTGCAAAAGCTCCGTGGCCGACGCTCCGAGCGGGCACTCGTACAGACTCAACGGCATATCGGGGCCGAAGACCTGCACGTACTTCGTGGTCACGGGCTTGCCGAGGAAGAGCGCGTTGTAGATGTTCAGCAGCGTCTCGGAGTTGTTGACGATGTGCCCGGCGTCGAGCGGGAGTCCGGGGCGCTTGTTGCCGTCGGGTAGCTCGACGCGGCGCGGCACCCACTTCTCTTTGTCCTCGCTAAAGATGTTCTTGATGAGGGTCTTCTCTTCGCCCATCGAGTACTTGTCCGGCACGAGGCTCACGTCGTAGAGGCCGTTCGCGTTCTCCTTGTAGCGGGAGAACCACTCCTCGTCCTTGAAGTGGACGCCCATGATGACACGCTCGACGCCGAAGATGGACTTCATCGCCTCGAACAACTCCATGAACTCGTCGAAGAACACGCGATGGACCAGCTTATCGCCCCAGTAACCGGGCTCCGACTCGGTGCAGTTCACGATCAGGTTCGGCTGCGGGTTCTTCCACTTGAAGTACGTCGGGAACCCACCGCCACCGGCCCCCACGATGCCGGCCTGGCGCATGATCTCGACCGCATCATCCCGGCTCAAAGCCTTTACTTCGTCGAGACCGCGCTGCTTCAACTCAGCCAAGATTCTTTCCCTCCGAACACTCTATACTTCAGGTATTTACAGTTACAAACTCTGCTCAACTATTACTAACAAGTATACTCGTTGTGTAATCGCGTCGCTAGTTTGGGACCGATACGGTCTGGTAGACTTTCGGCATCATGAAGATCACTAGGCGCAGTGCGAATATCTTGCTCGTGATGGGAGCGTTCATGCTGTTCTCGTGGATCACGCGGGCTTTCACCTGGTACGCGAACGACCTGCAGGAGCAGACGGGCTATCTTCCGTTCGTGCATCTGCCGATCATCGTGATCTCGCTCGTGATCGGCGGCTACCTAACCTACCTGGGGATCAAGGGCCGCCGCGCAACCCGGCGAACCTGACCACCAGCAGTGCTCTATTTACCACTGGGGCGGGTAGCGGAACTCCTGCAACGTCTCCGGCAGGTCGGCGGTGGTGTAGTTGGGGACGGCGTGGCGCAGCAGCGACAGGGACTTGGCGGACTCCTGGCTGCGGGCGTGGAAGACCATCTCGTCTATTAGCTCGAAGAGATCGGAGCCCTCGGGCGTGCCGTTGTTTTCGGAGACTAGTTGGAAGACCATCGGGTGGTCCGTCTGTCCCTGCTGCTCGCCCTTCTCGAAGAGTTCCTCTCGCAGCTTCTCGCCGGGCCGCAGGCCGACGAACTTTATCTGCACGTTCGGCGCGCCCATGATGTCGATCATCTTCCGGGCGAGCTCCGTGATGGCGACGGGGCGGCCCATCTCAAGGACGTAGGTCCCGTATCCGTCGGCCATCGCGCCGGCCTGAAGGATCAGGGAGACGGCCTCGGGAATGGTCATGAAGTACCGGATCATGTCCGGATGCGTCACCGTTACCGGCCCGCCGGCTTCTATCTGCTGCCTGAACGTCGGGACCACCGAGCCGCGGCTGCCGAGCACGTTCCCGAAACGAACGGAGGCGTAGACCGTGTCCGGGTACTCGTCCGCGAGGCCGCGCACCAGCATCTCCGCCAGGCGCTTGGTCGCCCCCATCACGTTTACCGGGTCGACGGCCTTGTCGGTCGAGACGTTGATGAACTTGCTCGCGCCGTACGCCCCGGCGTTGCGGGCGACGTTCAGCGTCCCGAAGACGTTATTGATGACCGCCTCCGTGCCCTGAAGCTCCATCATCGGGACGTGCTTGTAAGCGGCGGCGTGAAAGACCAACTGCGGCCGGTAACGCTCGAAGACGAAGCTCACCCGCTCGGGGATGGTGACGTCGCCGACGAAAGTCTCCGCGCCGTGGAAGTCCTCGCGCCGGAGTTCCTCGTTCAAGTAGTAGAGTCCGCTCTCGTCTCTGTCGAGGAGTATGAGCTTCGAGGGTCCGAGGCGCGAGATCTGGCGGGAGAGTTCCGTCCCGATGGAGCCGCCGGCCCCGGTCACCAGCACCCGCCGGCCGTTTATGTACTCCGAGAGCGCGCTCAAGTCTATATTCACCGGCTCGCGGCCGAGGAGGTCTTCGATCTGAAGCTCGCGCAGCTTGAACGTACCCTGCGACAAGAATTCCCCGAGGTCCGGCATGACCTTCACTTCCACCGAAGCCGCGGTAGCGGTGCGCCAAATGCGGTCCATCTGCTCGCGGCTCGCCTGCGGCGTGGCGATTATCACCTGATCGACGCCGCGCTGGGATATTACTTCCTCCAGATCATCCAACCCGCCAACCACCGGTACACCCTCTATATGCTTGCCGATATCCTCCGGCGACTCGCTGACGAACCCCACGACCTGCGTGTTCATCCCCGGCGAGCGCCACACGTGTTGCGCCAGCGCCACCCCGGACTCCCCGGTCCCCACTATGGCCGTCCGCGTCCGACGCCCGACCTCGCGCAAGGACAACTCGTAGAAGACCCGCGGGTAGAGCCGCACGGCGACGAGTTGGACGTAAGCGAGCATGGAGCCCACCAGGACCACCGTGAGCGGTACCGGGTTGAACTGCAGGATGCCGAGGCCCAGCGGCCCGACGGCGAAGTCGGCCAGGAACAACAGCCCGGCGGCTATGGAGGTCGCGCTCGCCACGCGGATACCCTGGTAGATGCCGGTGTAGCGCAGGATGCTCTGGTAGACGCCGCTCCAGCGAAGCAGCAATACGAACGTCACGGCCGCGACGAGGGCCGACGGCCAGAACGGCAGCCACCACTCCGTCAGCACATAGCCGTTGAACCGGAACAGCAGAGCGACGGCGAACGACTCCATCACGATCGCGGCGTCCACGAGCATGGCCGCCCCGCGCCGGAGCGTGGGCGGCGAGTGCTGGAAGGTCCGTTGCAGGCGCCCGACGGGACGCGCGAGACTCTCCCCCATCCTCCGCATGAAATTCATAGGCGACATTCTAGCCCGGATGGGGCCATCTATCCACCCGAACGAGCCCTTGCGGCCTCGCGGAGCGCCCGCCACAACCTGTCGTGGTTCTTCGCCCGGTCCCGATGCTCCCGCCCGAACAGGTACGCCCGCTCCCCGATCTCCTTGCGCCGCTCCGGGTCTGCGGCAAGCGCCAGCAGCTTCTCGCGCAGCGCGCCGGGTTTCGCGGAGGTGACGACCTCGCCGATGCCGTGGCGCTCCAGGTAGCGCACGTTGTCGGCGTAGGGGGGGCCGTAGGCGAGTATGCAGCGCCCGGCGGCCAGGTAGTCGGCGAGCTTGCTCGCCTGTGCGGTCTCGGCGGTGGCGCGCCAAGCGTGCTCGAAGCTGGAGAGCAGCAGGAGCACGTCGTACTCCCGTAGCCGCGGCACGAGGTCTCCGGCTTTTATCAGGGGGAACTTGCGCCACGAGACCCCCGCCTCTCCGTAGCCTTCGTCGGGCAGGTCATCACCGGTGTATACGTCCAGGGTTACTCGGTCGCCAAGACCGGCGAACTCCCGGAGCGCCAGCTTCATCGTCGAGGCGTAGTACTGGTTCACGGAGCCGGCGTACAGTACGCGCAGGCGTCCTTCGTGGCTTCCGGGAGGCGGCAGGTACTCGCGCGGATAATTTATGGAGTGGGCCAGAACCTCGTAGTCGCTCCCGTACAGTCGGGAGAACGTCTCTCCCATGGACTCGCTTATGACGAACCGCGTGTGCGCCCGGTTCCAGAGCCGCTTTACCCTCGCTCTGGAGTAACAGTCCTTGTAGTAGTCGTCCATGAACCACACCACCGCCGGCAAGCCCGTGCGGTCCATCACCTCGTTCGAGACGATTACGTCGAGCAGCGACTGCGGCGCCAGCAAGAACACGTCGGGGCGTAGCTCTCCGGCCTTCTCCACGACCCACGCGGCGAGCTCCGGTGCGTTCATATTCCTGACGTTGAGGCGGGTCCACAGGCCTTCCAGGCCCAGCGCGTTCTTGACGTGACGCAACCGTTTCCGCGCCTCTCCAACCTTCACGGCGGGCAGCAGGTACTTCACGCCTCTCGGGAACGTCCGCACGCGGGATGCCAGCTCTGGAAAGACGGTTTCATCAAGCGGCCCGGAGAGCAGGGTAGCGTAGAACGCCTCAGAGCCTGTCGGGGGAGGTTCCACGGCGTTGAAGACGGCGTTCCCGCCGCCGGTCCTGGGGGTCACGGCCATGCTGGACAAAAACAGGACGCGCGTTCTTTGTCTACCGGCGGTCATCTCGTCCATCCCGCTTACCGTGACAACAATGTCGGACACATCAGACCACTCACCATATACCTAAATTCCCTGAGAGGCGTGCTCGCAGCTCCTGCGTTCTCGACGTGATGCGCTCCGCCTCCTCCGCGGTCAGACGATTCCGCCAGTTTTGCAGGCTACCCCTCGAGTCCCTAGGCTGGTAATCCGCGGAGTCGGCTTCGACGGGGTTCTCGGCCGAGGTGTGAGCCTCGATAGCCCGCTCGATCCTGCCGTCCATGCGGAGATTTAGGCGGTCGTACAGCGACAGGAAACCCGGTACCGGATCCGTCGCCAGATCCTCGTACCCCACGAAGGTCCATGCCGGGTAGCGTTGCCGGTACTCCAGAATGACGAAGTGGAGGACGTTCCAGAGGAGGCTGCCCTCTTCGACGACGTCCCCGTGGCCCTCGCTGGCTTCCAGGATTTCGTCCGTGAACGGGTGGAGTACCTCGCGCATCAGTTGCTCCTGATCCGCGAGCTCGCGGAAGTCGAAGCGCCAGCCCGCCTTCTTCAAGCTGGCGACGAACCCGAGGGGGCTCCTTATAATGCACACTACCTGCAACCCGTACCTCTCGTACAGCCATCCCGCGGAGAGCAAGGCAATCGGGTCTTTCAGGAGCAGGCGGTCGCGGTACGCGCCCAGGACGAGGTGCTTCGCGAAGCGCAGGGGCGTCTTCGCCTCCAGTCCCGCCACGCGACCTTTGCGGAACGCCATATCTACCGGCGTGGCCCTCAAGAACTCGTCGAAGCTCCGCTCGTACTCCTTTCTGCGCGGAGAACCCGGTACGTACTCGAACCAGTGGTCGGGCTCCAGGCAGACCAGAGCGCTCGGCGTGGCGGCGTTGAAGGGCTCGTGGACGTACTCTACTCTGGGGTGCAGGGCCAGGGTCCTCCCCACCCAGGTGGTCCCGGAACGATGGGTGCCCGTCACCAGTATGTGCTTCCCTGACGCCTTCACGCGAGACCACGCGTTCCGCCTGCCTTTTCGCGGGCCAGGATCTTCTCGTACATGGCGACCACTTTAGGTTTGACGACCGAGGTATCCAGTCGCTCGGCCATGAGACGGGCATTCGCCTCGGCGGCGCGGTTCACCAGCGCGTCGTCCGTCACGGCCCGCCGGATCGCTCGGGCCACGGGCTCGGGGTCGTTGGGGGGTACGAATAGTCCTGTCTCGCCGTCTTGCACTATCTCGTCCAGACAGCCCGTGTCGGACTGGATCGGGAAAGATCCCATCAGCATCGCCTCAAGCGCGGTCGAGGGGATCCCGTCGCTGAGGCTGAGCCCCACGGATACCCTGGCGCGGCCGTGCAGCCTCAGCATGTCCTCGTGGGAGCCAGGCGGGACGATGTCCACGGGGATGCCGGTCGCTCTGGACGCCAGCTCGGCGGCGGGCAGGATGTCGGGGTCCGCCGAGTAGATCTCGACCCGGTAGCCCTCCAGCGCCTCGGCGCACAGCTCGATGGCGCGCAGACCGACGAGGGCACGCCCGGCCCAGTGCTGGTACCCCTTCAGCGCCACGACCCGCCTCGCCGATGTCGGCCCATCCTGCCGCAGGCGGCGGGCCCGCACGAAGTCGATACCTCCGGGACCCGGCAGCATCCACAGGCCGTCCCCCGCAAACCCGAACTCCCGCGCCAGTTCCGCGTCCCGACGACATTCGACGACGCAATGGTCGCAGGCGGACAACACGGATCTTACCCTCTCCGCGTGCTCGGAGAGTCGCCCAAACAGGTAGATGTCGCTTCCCCAGATGCTCACGGCCCACCTGGGGAACCGTTTACCGAGGAACTCCCTGGCGGCCAGAGCCAGGTATCCGGCGTGCTGGACCTCCAGCGTATGCACGACATCGGGCTTGAACCGGCGGATGACCTCAGCCAGAGCACGAGGGGCGAGACTGTACGCCGGAACACCGAAGGCGCCTATCGCCTTGCGGAAAGGCCACAACCCCCTCACCTTCACGCTGCGGTCCAGGCCCTCACGACGAAGTCTCGAGAAACCGTACGTTGTGATGTTCTTGAAGTCCGGGTGTACCGGCTCGTGCGTGGCCGCGAACAGGCGCACGTCCCAGCCCAGGTCTGAGACCTGGTTGATCCAACGCGCCGCATGCACACTTCCGGGCATCGCCACGAACAGGATACGCAAGCCGTTAGCCCCCCGCTCCTGACCGGCCCACCTTCACGCCCTGCTCGCGCGCAGACTTTCGCTCACCGCCCGCGCCCCGCGGACAAACGGCCGAACCGTAACCCGGAAGGGCTCGTAGAACCTGCCGATAAATGCCGGAAGGATTATGCGCCACCTGTCCCGGTACTCGGTAACGTACTTGCGGGGCGCGAGCCGGAGCGCCCGCGAAAAGTACCGCCGCTTGGCGGCGAGGTCGTCGTCCGCGCAATGGATGCCGGCGACGTAGTAGGTGCTGCTGTAGGCTTCCCGTTCGATCTCCCGACCCTCCGCGGGCAGGTTCGGATTGGTGAACAGGTTGTCCGTCGCGCGGACGGACTCACCGGCCATCTGCCGGCCCCGGTCGCTGGCCGAGCGGGCGCCCAGGTGGTACCTAAAGGTGGCGAGCGTCTCCGGCACGCGCACGAACGGACCCAGCAGCC
>CALMWA010000440.1 GCA_937873125.1 uncultured Actinomycetes bacterium
ATGAACACCGAACAGGTCGTAGCCTCCTTCCTGCTACTCGGCGACGACTCGGCCGCCATCGTCGAAACAGGACCCACGACCTGCCTGGATCGCCTGACGTCCGGCCTGAAAGAGCATGGCGTCTCCCACGACGACGTGCGGCAGGTCTTCCTGACCCACATCCACCTCGACCACGCCGGAGCCTCGGGACACCTGGCGGAGATACTCCCTAACGCCACGTTCTACGTCCACGAGATCGGCTACCCGCACCTCGTAGACCCATCCAAGCTCGTTAAGAGCGCCACCCGCATCTACGGCGACCGCATGGACGAGCTGTGGGGCGAGGCGCGACCCGTCCCCGAAGACCGCATCAGGATAATCGGGGAGGGCGAGGAGATAGAGGCCGCCGGCGGCATCCTCAGCGCCCACGACACGCCCGGTCACGCCTACCATCACCTCGCCTACCTGGAGCCGGACTCCGGCGCGCTCTTCGCCGGGGACGTGGCGGGCATACGCCTGCCCGGCCAGTCCTACGTCCGCCCGCCGACCCCGCCGCCGGAGATCGACGTGGACGCCTGGATCAAGAGCATAAACCACATCCGGCGGATAATGCCGGCGAGCCTCTGCCCCACGCACTTCGGCCGCTACGACGACGTGGAGCGGCACCTCGGCGAGCTGGAGCAGCGCCTGCAAGACTGGCTCCTCTTCGTCGAAGAGCGGATGGATGGTGGAGCCGGGAGCGAGGAGATCGCCGACGAGCTAAGAGACAAAGGCGACGCCGAGATGCTCGCCGAGGGCGCCGACACCGACCAGACCCGGCACTACGACCTCGCCGGCAACTACGAGATGCTAACCGTGGGGATCATGCGGTACGTGGAGAGGCAGCGTAAGAGTACGTGACTGAAAATCACAGTGTGCTAGGTCTGAATTCGGGTTCTGTTGCTCTTGAGACGGGGGAAAGCGAGTGACAGAGCGGTACCAGCGATTGAACACTTGCGATGACGTGCGAGCCCTTGACGTTGGGGAAAGCCTCACGCTGGACTACAAAGAAGCGATTATAGCTCGTCGCGATCT
>CALMWA010000441.1 GCA_937873125.1 uncultured Actinomycetes bacterium
GGGTAATGCGCTCCAGATAGTCTTCCGGGATGCCGAGCCGCCGCACGAGGCGTTCGTTCAGAATTCGAGTTCCACCTTGGGCGACGGCCCCGATCCCCAGCTCCGGCTGGCCCGGCGCGCCGAGCTTGCGCGAGACGAATACGTCGAGCGGCGCACCGAGGGCGCGCGAGATCTCGAACCCCACCGGAACCCCGCCGCGCGGCAGCGCGAGGACCAGCGGCTCCTCGTCACGGTATCGTTCGAGCCGCACGGCCAACTGTCGTCCGGCGTCGGCCCGGTCCCTGAACAGCCTCTCTCCCATCTGAGCGTCCACAGGAGACTTTTATCATGATCCCGCACCCTGGACATGCGAGGCTCGGAGCGGTCTTACTGATCCGAAGGTTTAGTAGACCTCGGTCACCCAGGCCGCAGCCCAGCGTCCTCCGTCGGACTCCACGTAGTCGCCGCGCCACGACACACCCTTCAGGCGGTCGAAGAGTCGCACGGCGTCAACGGGCCCCATCCCGATGTCCGCCCCGAGCTCCTCCACCTCCTCACGGGCGATGCGGGCCGGGCCGTCCTCGAGCCTCTGCCTGAGAGACTCGCGCATCCGACCCTGGTTCTGACGGTCGGGCGTCCGTCGCCGATGTCTTTGCCTGCTTATGACTGTCCTCCTTTCTACGGGTTCCTCGCTTCAGTCTGCAACCATCAGCCTCTTGTGACTGTCGTCTCTAACACTTATGGGTATTCACGAGTTATCCAACCTTTTCAGAACGAACGGCCTCCACGGGCTGCTCGCCCTGGTAGACGCCGGCTATGTTCGAGTTCTCGTCGATGACGACAATCGCAGCTGCGAGGCTGATGTTTCGGACACCGTAGCGACGGCTCACGAAACCGCCGTAGTCGGGGCCGTTGAGCACGTACTCGGCCAGATCCATGCCCGGTGGAATCTCTTCAGTGGCCCGCTTGTAGGCGATGCTCAAGACCATTCTGACTGCCGTACAGTAAACGGGCGGCACGCAATGGAGAGGTCTATGACGCTGACGATCAGGACGTCGTACGCGGAGGGATAGCGGGTGCAGACGAAGTGGTTGATCTCCCGCGCCAGCTGCCTGACTTCCAGATCCTGCTCCAACAGCTAAACCCTCTTCTTGCGCCTTATTCCACTCTCCAGCAACGAGAAACCGACCGGCACGACGAGCAGCGTCAGGAACGTCGAGGTCGCGAGCCCCCCAATAACCGTGATGCCGAGGCTGGCGGAGATCAAACCGCTACCCCCGCCGGCGAGCCCGAGAGCCAGTGGCAGCAGGGCGAAGACGGTTGCGAACGCGGTCATCAGGATGGGCCGGAGCCGCGCCCGCCCCGCCGCGACGATTGCTTCGTCCGGGGTCTCGTAGCGGTCCAGAGCCTTCGTGGCGAAGTCCACGAGCAGGATCGCGTTGGAGACTACGATCCCGATGAGGAGCAGGATGCCGAGCAGGGACGGCACGGAGAGGGCCGTGTTCGTCAGGTACAACGCCCCGAACGCTCCGACCGTGGTTAGCGGAACGGCCAGCAGGATCACGAGCGGGACGAGTATCGAGCCGAAGAAGACCACCAGGATCAAAAACACCAGGACCAGCGCCACGATTATGGAGAGGAAGAGGTTCCTGAAGCTCTCGTCTATGTCCTCGGTCTCGCCGCCGACCTGCGCCTTGACGTTGCCGGGCAGGTCTATTTCCGCGATGGCCTCCTGGGCCTCCGTCGAGACCGTCTGCGTATCCGTCGAGGTGATGTCGCCCGTGACCGTCACCGCCCGGTCCCCCTCGGTGCGGCTGATCGCCGCCGGCGATTGGACCTCCCGCACCTCCGCCACGTCCGCGACGGTGGCGCCGCTCCCGACCGGCAGGTTCCGGATCTTCTCCAGCGAGTCCACCGAGCCATCCGCCACGCCCACCACGACCGGCGTGTCGCCGAGCGTCGTCACCGTGCTGCCGCCGAGCAGCGAGCCGAGCGAGCCCGAGACCGCGCCTGGAGACGTACCGGCCTTCGCGGCGTCCTCGGCGCTCACGTCCACCTCCACCTCCGGGTTGCCACCCGAGAGGTCGCTCTCCACGTTGTTGACGGATTTGATCTTGTTGAACTCCCTGGAGATGATGTCGGCGGCGTCGGCCAGCTCTTTCTTGGAGCCGCCCGTAAGCACGGCTTCGAGACCGCCCTGCGGAGGGCCGTTGGAGATCACCTGTATCTTGAAGTTCTCGCCGTATAGCTCGTCGCCCCTGGCGTCTATCCTGTCGAGCGTACGCCCGACGTCCGCACTCTCCTTGACGTTGATGAACGCCTGCCCCGCGTTACCCGGACGGACCGGCGAGTCCGGAGTGAAGGTGTCCTCGCCGCCGATGGAGACCTGGTAGCTCTTGATGCCTTCGCCGCCGTTCAGGAACTTCTCGAACGTCCGCAGCTTCTTGCTCGTCTGCTCCAGGCCGGTGCCGGCGGGAAGCTCCACGTCGGCGACCAGGAGGCGCTCCTCGCTGGGCGGGAAGAAGCTGACCGGGAGCAGGGTCACGAGCGCGAGCCCCGAGGCGAACGCTACGAACGCCAGCACTAGCGTCGCCAGCCGGTGCCGCAGGCTCCACCGCAGCATCGGTGTATAGAGCCGAACCAGCAAGCCGTCCGCATCTCCATTGCTCGGGCGGCGAACCGCCCGGACTACGAGCAGTACGAGCCCGGCCAGGACCAGTGCGCCGGCTATCCCGGCTACCGCCAGGAAGACTGGCGAGGCGAAGTCTATCCCGGAGGCAAACCGGTCCACCGAGTCCACGTAGCTCTGCGGTAGCCCCGGAAGCCTGCCGAGTACTCCGGCCTTTGAGGCGATCACGACTGCCACCACCGAAGCGATGATGAATACGATCAGGCCGACAAAGAAGTTGAGCACACCACTCGGCCGGCGGTGGAGATCCACCCGGCGGAGCCGCGCCTCGTCTTCATCGTCGTCGAAGACCGTGTCTTCCGGCGGAGTATCTCCGGCGCGGGGTTTGAGGAACAGGCTCACGAGCACGGGGATGACGGTGACGGATACTATGAGTGAGGCGAGCAACGCCAGCGCCACGGTGAGCGAGAGCGGCACGAAGAACTTGGAGATGATGCCGCCGACCAGTCCCAGCGGGAGGAACACGGCGGTCGTCGTGAGCGTGGAAGAGGTGATGGCACTCGCAACCTCCGTCGTGCCCTTCAGCGCTGCCTCTTCGGGGTCCAGGCCGCCCTGCACGTAGCGGTAGGAGTTCTCCAGCACCACTATCGCGTCGTCCACCACCCGGCCGACGGCGATGGTCAGGCCGGCGAGGGTGATGATATTCAGGGTCAGGTCGTAGCCCCACGAGAACAGGAGCGCGGCCAAAACCGAGGTCGGCAGGGAGACCGCCGTAACGAGCGTGGCGCGCAGGGAACGCAGGAAACCGAAGATGACGAGTATCGCGAGCGCCGCCCCGACGAGCGCCTCCTCGACGAGACTGCTCACGGACTCCTCGACATCAGTGGCGGAGTTGGCGACGACCACGACCTGATCCGTCCCGATCTCGTCCCGCACGTCGTCTAGAACTTTCTCGACCTCCGCCGCCACGTCCACGGTGTTGGCGTCCGTCTCCTTGATGACGTTTAGACCCAGGCTCGGCTCTCCGTTGGTGCGCGAGATCCCCGCGAGGTCGGACCCGATCTCCCGCACCTCTGCCACATCCCCGAGCAACACCGGCTCCGGCGTCTCCGAGGGCGCTGACGCGCCAGGCGGTGGAACGGTCGCGGCCCCCGCCGCGACACTAGCGGTAGGAGCGTCCGGTGGAGCGCCTCCCGTCGGAGTACCTGTAGCACCGGCCGGAGCACCTGCTGACGCATTCGGCGGTGCGCCGCCGGACGTAGCACCAGCCGCCGCACCGCCTGAGACGCCGACGGGGAGATCTTCGAGGGCTTTGGCGTTGGCGACCTTGCTGGTGGCGCGGATGGGCGTGTCGAGGCCGCTGACGGGTACGCTGCCGACGGGAGAGTCAACCTCCGCGCCGCTGACGGCCCCGATCACGGCGTCCGTCGAGAGGTCTTTGTCCTTGAGTTTCTTTGGGTCCAGCTCCACCTCGATGCGGTTCTCCGCGCCGCCGATCAGGTCGACGCTCGCCACACCATCTACCTCTTCGATATCCGGCACTACCTCGTCCTCGGCGTATTTCGTCAGTTCCGCGAGGTCGCGGTCTTTGGCGGCTAGAGAGAGCGCGAGGATCGGGAACTGCGAGGCAGACTGGCTCTTTACCTCCGGCTCACCGGCCTGGGAGGGCAACGATATGCCGTCGAGCGCTGCTTTGAGGTCCGCCTCGGACTCCTCGGTGTCGGCGGCGAGATCGAACTCGACCAGCACGACGGAGAAGCCCTGCGAGGAAGTGGACTGCACCGCCTCGATATCCGCGACGCCGCTGACCGCACTCTCGATAGGTTGTGTTACCTGCTCGTCCACGACGTCCGGCCCCGCCCCCGCCACCGGGGTCGATATGGTGACTATCGGGAAGGATATATTCGGCAGTAGCTCCTGGTTTAGGCGCGTCGTCGCATATGCCCCGGCCCCGATGAGGATGAGAGTCGCCAGTATGACCACCGACTTGTTCTTCAGACACCAACGGACGATGGTCGCCATTAGATCTCCTCTTCCTGTGTGCGTCCGAAGCCGGGGACCGCGGAAACGATATCCGTGAGACCAGCCGCGTTGGTTCGATGATTCGTGTAACTCACGAAAACTTCCCTTCCTCGTCCGTGGAACACAAAGCCAAAAGTCAATTTAGGCGTGCTGGTCGCGCGGCACATGGTTCTCGGGATGGATCTCTCATCAGCCCCAAGAACCATATCCTGACGCTCCACCTCTTCCGTAGTCATTGACACAGTCGTCATTTCAACTCTCCGACGCCGTCGGGCCGAAGCCTTCGGTCATCAGCTTGAGTCCCTTGACGAAGGCGCGGGCCTCTTCGTCAGTTAGCGAGTTTATGGCGCGCTCTATCGGCCGGCGACGATCCTCCATGATGCGGCGCGCGACTTCGTGCATGCCTGGCACGTAGTCCACCAGCACCACCCGCCGATCCGCATGGTCGTGCCGCCGCTCCACCATCCCATGCTCGACCAGCTTATCTACTAGCTGGGTGGCAGCCGGCGGCGAGACGCCCACGGTCTCAGCCAGTTGTCCGACCGACCGCGGCCCCCGCGAAAGCGAGATCAAAATCTGCACGTGCCCCGGCGAGATGTGCGCGTCTACGGGTATGCCCCGGCGCGCGATCTCACCCATCTCGACCGGACCGGGCTTACCAACCAAACGCATCAAGGCCGGCAACAACATCAAGACCTCATCTATCAGTTGCTCCCGATCCATGTAATTTCTCCCATTTCTTTAAGTTACTTATTTAAACGTCTTAAACAATATCGTATATAGTCCCGTTGTCAACGGGAAACATCATCAGGAGGGCGTCATGAAGATCGGTAAGATAATCGTCGCGGGTGGTGTGGTCGGCGGGTTGAAATTGTACAACCGGCGGCTGACACGCAGCGGCGGGCGGCTAGAGAATAAGATCGGGGGTGAGACCCGGTATTTCCGATGGAGGGGTGAGGATCTCGCCTACGTGGTCGCCGGGGAGGGTCCGCCGCTGTTGATGGTTCATGGCGTGTATGCCGGGGCTTCGTCGTTCGAGTTCCGCAAGAACTTTCTGGAGTTGTCGAAGAGCTTCCGGGTTTATGCGTTGGACCTCCTGGGGTGTGGGCTCTCGGCGCGGCCCCGGCGGGAGTACGAGCCGGAGGACGTAACCTCGCAGATAGAGGATTTCGCGCGGGAGGAGATCGGAAAGCCGACTCACCTCATCGCGAGCTCCCTGAGCGCCGCCCTGACGATGCCGGCGCTCGTGCGCAGCCCGCGCCTCTTCAAGAAGGTCGTACTCATCTGCCCCACCGGCTACGGCAACCTCGACCGCTCCTCGGGGAGACTTGGTGATGTTATTCAGGGTTTATTCGCGGCGCCCGTTTTGGGTGATGCGCTCTATCACGCCATCGTATCGCGGGCGGGGCTACGGTACTTCCTGGGCGGCATGTCCTACCACGACAGGAGCTTCGTTACCGAGGAGCTTGTCGAAAGTTACTACAAAGTCAGCCATCAGCCGGGAGCGAAGCACTTCCCGGCGGCCTTTGTTGCGGGGAAGCTCAACCTCGGGGTGGCGGGCTACTGGCCTCGGGTGCCGCATCGGACCATGATCTGCTGGGGCCAGGAAGCGAAGGCCACGCCCGTCTCGGAGATGCAGACCTTCCTGACCCACAACCCCCGCACCGCGCCCCGCGTCTTCCGCGACGCCGCCCTACTCCCCCACGACGAGCGCGCCGAGACCTTCAACGAAGAAGCACGGGAGTTCCTGGCCGGGAAGTGATCTCCGGCCCAGCCCGCTAGGCGCCGGACTCGTCCGGACGCCTCAGCAGCCGGATCAGGGCCAGCAAACTCACCAGCGCCCACACGCTCTCCAGCAAGAGGAACCCCCACTGGCTCTCGATTGTGGCAATCACGGTCAGAATCCCGGAACCTATGAGATTGAGCAGCGTGTACGAGAGCCTTGAAGGGCTGATCCAACCGAACTGGTTGGCGGCGTAGGCCGCGAGTATCAGGAGAGAGCCGACGACGGAGATGGCCTGTACCACGTTTTACCTCCAGTTAGCGGGGATGGGCCCGATACTACTCTACGACAGGACCGGATCAAGCCCGAGCGCCCTCCGGCTCCCTCGCGCCCCCGTCGGGGGCGCCGCACGCCGCACGAGCAGCGCCATCAGCGCGGCCATGACCGCGAGCAGTCCAGCGGTGATAAAGGCGGCGGTGTAGTCGCCTAAAGAGTCGCGGGCGACACCGCCGAGGTAGGAGGCGAGGGCTGCGCCGAGTTGGTGCGAGAAGAAGACCCAGCCGAAGACCGTCCCGACGTTCATCCTCCCGAAACGGTCGGCGACGAGGGCGACGGTCGGCGGGACGGTCGCTATGTAGTCGAGGCCGAAGAATATGGCAAAGACGGCGAGCCCGGCGAACTCAGTGACGAACGGCAACAGGAGAAGCGATAGCCCGCGCAGGAAGTAGTAGACGGCGAGGAGCTTGCGGGGGTCGTAGCGGTCGGTGAGTAAGCCAGACGCGATGGTGCCGACGAAGTTCATCGCGCCCATCAGCGCCAGCACGCCCGCCGCCGTCACCTCCGGGATCCCGTGATCTATGGAGTGCGGGATGAAGTGAACGCCGATTATTCCGTTCGAACTCGCCCCGCAGATAAAGAAGCTCCCCGAGAGCAGCCAGAACTCCGGCGCGCGCACCGCCCGCCGTAGCACGCCGCCCCTCTCCGGCTCGTCGTCCTCGCCCACGTCCGCGAGGGCCGTTCTGGGCTCCGGCGCGGGGCTATCCTGGGCCGTGGATCGCGGCTCACCGTAGGGACGAAGGCCCATGCGGGTTGGGTCGTCACGCATGAACAGGAGTACCGGAATGATGATGGCGAACGTGGCGATGGCGAGGTAGAGCACGCCCTGCCGCCAGCCGACGGCGACGACGAGCCACATCAGGGCGGGGACGGAGACGAGTTGTCCGGCGGAGGCGGCGGCCCCGAAGATGCCGAGCACCAAGCCCCGGCGCTCGAAGAACCAGCGGTTGGCGACCGTCGCGCCGAGGACGGGGGCGACGACGCCGGTGCCGACGCCGCTCAGGACGCCCCAGAAGAGGTTGAGTTGCCACAGTTCGGTGACGGTCGCGCCGGCGAGGGTGCTGCCCCCGATCACGGCCAGCCCGGCGAGCGTAAGGAGCTTCGGGCCGAAGCGATCCATCAGCCATCCGGCGACGGGGCCGGAGAGCCCGTAGAGCAGGAGTCCGATGGAGACAGCGAAGGAGATGGTTGCGCGGCCCCACCCGAGTTCAGTTTCGAGCGGGTTGATCAGGACCGTCGGCGCAGCCCGTACCCCGGCCGAGACCAGCAGCGCCAGAAAGACGACCGCGACCACGATCCAGCCGTAGTACAACCGGCCGCGAGATTTGACCGTCATCGCGCCAGCCAGCTTTCGATGGTCTGCGTTACGAATTCCGCCGCGTCCTGCTGCACGAAATGTCCGGCCTCCGGGACGGTGACGAGGGTCAGGTCCTTCTCGACCCAGTCCCACGTGCCGGATAGAGCATCGGGAAGAAGATACGGGTCTTGCAGGCCGTGAATAACGAGCACCGGCACCGGCACTCTCGCCTGCGGCGCCCCGAACTCGGTGTATGGCTCCGCCGGGTAGTGGCGCTTATAATAATAGAGCATCGCCTCGAAGTTGGACCGTTCGAACGCCTCGACATAACGTTCGCGGGCGACGGGATCGGAGACCCACTGGGCGAGCTTCTCGGCGGAGAGCGACTCGTGGGCACCCTCCCTCTGGAAGAACCTAGTGTAGGCGCTGGCCCGCTGCTGGTCGGCGTTGTTCGCAAGCTCGCGGGTCAGCCCGGTGAGGTGCGGTAGGTTCAGGATGATGAGCTTCTCCGTCATATCCGGCAGCCGGGTGGCGAACTGCCAGGCGATGGCGCCGCCCCAGTCATGGCCGACGATGGTGGCCTGCTCGCGGCCTTCGGCCTGGATCACGGCCGCAACGTCACCCAGGAGCGCCTTCATGCCGTAGCTCTCGATGTCCTCCGGCTTGTCCGAGAGGTTGTAGCCGCGCAGATCGAGGGCGGCGACGCGATACTGGCTGGAGAGCGCGGCCATCTGGTGCCGCCAGGTATACCAGAAGTCCGGGAAGCCGTGGATCATCACGATGAGCGGCCCCTCGCCGAGAACCGCGTAGTGGATCTTGACACCTTCGTTCTTCGTGTAGCGGTGCTCGACGCGCTCGTCGAAGCTGGAGAGGTCGGCGGTGATGGGAGCGGGAGGCGGCGAGGGTTTCGGGAACTCGCCGAGTGGGTCGCTCATCCTCCCTCCGTGGGACGTAGCACTATCTTGCCCCGGTTGCGACGCTCTTCGAGGTAGCGATGTGCTTCGGCGGCTTCGCTCAGGGGGAAGGTCCGGTCCACGTGAACCTTCAGGCCACCATCGACCACCAGGTTCGCCAGCTCCAACAGGTCTTCTCTGGGATCGTAGCCGAGGCGTTGCATGAGGTTGGTGATCTGGAAGCCGTAGATCGTCACGTTCTTAGGGTAGAAGTCGCGCGTGTCGATCTCACTCCCCTCCAACGCCACGTTCGCTAGAGAGACTACCCGTCCGCCGTGGCCAGCCACCTTGAGGCTCTCGCCGAAGCGCGCTCCCCCGACCGTATCGAGCACCACCTCAACGCCAGCCTCACCCGAAAGCTCCAGGACCCGGTCCACGACGTTTTCGCTAGAGTGGTTTATCCCGTGGTCCGCGCCGTTCTCCAGGGCCCAGGCGACCTTTTCGTCCGAGCCGACGGTGGCGATCACCTGCGCCCCGGCGGCCTTTGCGAGCTGCACGGCCACGTCTCCGACCCCGCTGGCCGCCGCCCACACGAGCACCGTCTCGCCCGGCTCGACCCGCGCCAGGCGCCGCAGGCAGTAGAAGGCCGTGAGCAGCGCGACGGGGGGGACCGCCGCCGAATCGTCGTCCAGGCCGTCCGGCATCGCCACGACGTGCACCTCGGGGACGGCGACGTACTCAGCATAGAACCCCGGACGCCCGCCGAATGCGATCACGCGCTCCCCGACGCTCACGCCGGTTACCGACGCGCCGACCTCTCGCACGACACCGCTCCCCTCGAAACCCGGGACTATCGGAGGCTGGCCGGCAGCATGGTAGCGGCCGCTCCTAGTGAGGACATCCGCCCGGTTGACACCCGCGGAGTGCAGTTCGATCAGTACCTCGTTCTCGCCGGGTTCGGGGCGGGGCTCCTCCGCCACCCACAAGACCTCCGGTCCGCCAAACTCCTCGACGCGCGCGACCCTCATGACGCTCCCTCTCCGACAGAGTCTCCGTTGGCCTCGCCCCTGAAGATCATGCACGTCGTCGTGGCGTGTCCGTAGAGCTTGCCGGCCTCATCAAATAGCCGGGCCTCGGCGGTGGCGATGCGTCCGCCGACATGGATAGTCTTGCCCTCGCAGAGCAGGCGTCCGGTCTGGACCGTGATCGGCCGCAGCAGGTTCACCTTTAGCTCGACCGTGGTGTAACCGGTCCCCGCCGGGAGCGCGGTGTGCACCGCGCAACCCATCGCCGAGTCGAAGAGCGTGCAGGCGAGACCTCCATGCACACTACCGATAGGATTGTAGTGCTGCTCGCCTGGCTCACACTCGAAGACGACCCGCCTCTCCTCGACCTCGTGCAGACCGAAGCCCACGAGGCGGGCCAGAGGCGGTGCGGGCAACTCCCCATTCGCCATCGTCCGCAGGTACTCCAAGCCACTCATCGTCCTGGCGATCTCCGCTCCCGGCGTGGGGTCCTCCCAGCTCACCGTTAGCGTGCGATCCATCTGTTGTGTCATTCCCCCTCCTCCAGGGATTCGAGATACCGTTTGAGATGCTCCACGGCCCGGTACATGTGCGCCGGGTCGTCGTGTAGCCGGCTCAACATCAGCGCGCCTTCGAGCGTCGCCACGACCACGCTCGACGTCGAGCGAGGATCGGCATCCGGCGACAGCTCTCCACTCTCTTTACCGTCCTTGACGAGTCGACCGATGAGCCGCAGCCAGCCGCTCATCGCCTCTCTGGCGCGCTCCTTGAGCGCCGGGTGGGCGTCGTCGGACTCAACAGCGGTGTTTAGGACCGGGCAGCCGCCCGCTACCGGCGGGTCTTCTACCAGCGCGCCCAGCACGTCCACGACCGCGAAGAGGCGTTCGAGAGCGCCGTCCTTTTCCGCCAGCGCGGCGTCGAAGCGTCCGCGCATGATCCCCGCCGCGTAGTCGAAGGACTCTAGAGCGAGTTGCTCCTTACTGACGAAGTGGTTGTAGATGCCACCCTTCTCCAACCCGGACGCCTGCACGAGATCGCTCATCGACGCCCCGGAGTAGCCTTTCGTGTTGAAGACCGGCGCGCAACGTTCGAGAACCCTCCGCCGTGTCCTCTCACCTTTCGTTATCATTCGGTCTCCACAGCGGCGCTCTTCACAACCTGCATAATATCCATTTGTTCTCCTACAACCAATCCACACGGCATGGCCCGCCATGATAACAGACCAATCGGTCTTTTTCGTATACTATGGCGCGTGCTTTCGAGGATGAGGTTTGGGCGGTATGCTTTCGGCTCACGAGAAACTGACAGACGAGAGGCGGACGGAACATGAAGTGGCTCATAACTGGCGGGTGCGGGTTTATCGGGACGGCGGTGATCCAATCTCTGCTCGAAGAGGGCGGGCACGATATCCGGGTGCTGGACAAGCTGGTCGTGGGTACGCG
>CALMWA010000442.1 GCA_937873125.1 uncultured Actinomycetes bacterium
GGGTCTTTGTCCCCATTCTGGTTCTATCGTTGGCTGTCGCCGGCTGTGGCGGTTCAGGCGGCGGAGGTGGCGGTGGAGACACCGGCGGTGGCGGCGGCGAGACCGAGGTGCGTCCGGCGCTGGTGCTCGACATCGGGGGCCTGGGGGATCAGAGCTTCAACGACTCGGCAAACGCGGGCCTGCAGCGGGCGAAGAAAGAGTTCAAGGCCGAGACCGAGACGCTTGAGTCGAACTCCGCGACCGATTACGTGGACAACCTGACCCAGCTCTCCGACTCGGGCTTCAACCCGGTCTTCGCCGTCGGCTTCCTGATGACCGACGCGGTAAACGAGGTCGCCCCCCAGTACCCGGACGTCAACTATGCCATCGTCGACTCGGTGGCCGAGGGCGACAACGTGGCGAGCCTCGTGTTCCGGGAGCAGGAGGGCAGCTACCTCGCCGGAATCGTGGCCGGTCTCATGACGCAGGAGGATACGGAGTTCACGACCCCCGACGAGAAGGTCGTCGGATTCCTCGGCGGCCAGGAGTCGGACCTCATCGGCAAGTTCGAGGCCGGTTACGTGGCGGGCGTGGAGTCCGTCTGCTCGGACTGTGAGGTCAAGGTTCAGTATGCGGGATCGACGCCGGACGCCTTCAACGACCCGGCGAAGGGTAAGGAGATCAGCCTGAACATGATCGAGGACGGCGCGGATATCATCTACCATGCCTCTGGAGCTACAGGCGCCGGCCTCTTCGAGGCGGCCAGCGAGCAGAAGATCTTCGCCATCGGCGTCGATGCGGACCAGGGCAAGCTCTTCCCGGAGTCCCCCATCCTGACGAGCGTGGTCAAACGGGTGGACAACGCTGTCTTCCAGACCATAGAGCAGGCCCGCGACGGCAAGTTCCCCGGCGGCAAGGTGGTCGAGTACGGGCTCGACGACGGCGGCCTCTCCCTCGCGCCGTTCGGCCGCTTCGACGGTGACGTACCGCAGGAGGTCAAGGATAAGGTGGACGAGGCAAAGCAGGGGATCATAGACGGAGACGTCAAGGTTCCCGACAAGCCCGAGTAGGGGACCCGAGAGTACCAATGTCCGAAAGGGAGACCGGCGGAGAGACGGCCGGGGTCGCGGAGGCCCCGGTCGTCCTGGAGATGCGCGGCGTTACGAAGACGTTCGGGCCGGTCAGGGCCAACGACGACATCTCTATAACTCTGCACCGGGGTGAGATCCTGGGCCTCCTCGGTGAGAACGGCGCCGGCAAGTCCACCCTCATGAAGATCCTCTACGGCCTCTACTCTCCCGACTCGGGCTCCGTGTTCGTGGACGGTGAGGAGGTCCGCATCCGGGACCCGAAGGACGCTGTATCATTAGGCATCGGGATGGTTCACCAGCACTTCACCCTCATCCCACCCCTTACCGTAGCCGAGAACATCGTGCTCGGCGCCGAGCCGCGCAAGGGGGCTTCTCTGGACATGGAGAAGGCCATCAAGTCCACCGAGGAACTTTGCGAGCGTTACGGTCTGCGGGTGAACCCGCGCTCGCGGGTCGCCGACTTATCGGTCGGCGAGCAGCAGCGGGTCGAGATTCTCAAAACGCTCTACCGCGAGGCGCGCATACTCATCCTCGACGAACCGACCGCCGTTCTCACGCCCCAGGAGACCGAAGACCTCTTCTCCGTGCTGGATGAACTCGTCTCAGATGGTCTCTCCATTATCCTGATCACCCACAAGCTCGGCGAACTGCTCGGCGTCTCGGACGAAATCACCATCATCCGCGACGGCAAGGTCGTAGACACCGTGAAGACTGCCGGGACGAGCGAGGGGGATCTGGCCCGCTTGATGGTCGGGCGAGAGGTGCTCTTGCGGGTCGAGAAAGAGCCCGCGAAAGGCGGGGGAGAGGTCCGCCTCGCGGCCGAGAACCTCGTCGTCCGCTCGAACACCGGGGCCGTGGCTGCGGGCGGCGTGGACCTCGCGGTGTGTGCCGGGGAGATACTCGGCATCGCCGGGGTGGACGGCAACGGCCAGATGGAACTGGCGGAAGCCCTGGCCGGGGTGCGGCCCGCCGAGAGCGGCGCGGTCTACATCGACGGGCGGGATGTTACCCGCCTCGGAGCCGACGCGCGGCAGGAGTTGGGGCTGGCCTACGTGCCGGAGGACCGGGGCACCAAGGGGCTCGTGCAGGACTTCACGCTCTCCGAGAACAACGCGCTCAAGACCTACGACGAGCCGCCGTTCTCTAAGTGGGGTTGGATCTTCCCTAAAGCTATGCGTCGCAGCGCCGCCGAGAACCTGCGCGCCTACGACGTGCGTCCCGCGAACCCCGATGCGCGGGCGGGCTCGCTCTCCGGCGGCAACCAGCAGAAGGCCATCCTCGCCCGCGAGCTCTCCGGCGACCCCGGCGTCATCATCGCCGCCCAGCCGACCCGCGGCGTGGACGTGGGCGCCATAGAGTTCATCCACCGCCAGCTCATCAAGCAACGGGCCGAGGGCAAGGCCATCCTGCTCATCTCACTGGAGCTCGAAGAGGTTCGCTCGCTCTCCGACAGAATACTCGTGCTGTACGCGGGCAAGATAGTCGGTGAGGTCGGCCCCGACGCCACCGACGAACAACTCGGGCTCCTCATGGCCGGGCGCGGGATGGAGAAGAGCGCGTGACCGAGGAGCGCCGGGAACCGCGCGAAGGCGGCTCCGGTATCGGAGGGGCGCTGAGGGACGCCGGGGCGACGCTCCTGTTCCCGGTGATAGCGATCCTGATCTCCTTCGCCATCGGCGCGGTCATAGTGCTTCTGACCGGCAACAACCCGGTAACGGCCTTCGCCGCCCTGCTGCGTGGTGCGTTCGGGTCGCCGACGGCCATCGGACGGACGCTCCTCAACGCCACGCCCCTGATCTTCACCGGTCTCGCCGTCGCGGTGGCCTTCCGGGCGGGGCTCTTCAACATCGGCGGCGAGGGACAGTTCTTCATCGGTGCCATCACCGCCGCCGGTCTCGGCGTAGCCCTGGGCTCGCTAGGGTTTCTTGCGATACCCATAGTTCTTGCAGCCTGCCTCTTGACAGGATTTTTGTGGGGCGCCATACCGGGCCTTTTGAAGGCTCGATTCGGAGCGCACGAGGTTATCACGACGATCATGCTGAACTACATCGCCATCAACCTGGCGTACTATCTCGCCCTGAATCCCCTGAGAACCGAGGGGCTCGTCCCAGGCACCGACACCATAGATATCGCGGCGCGCATACCCGCGATCGGGCTGGGCCTCGGACGGGCGAACTTCGGCCTGTTCATCGCGCTCCTGGCGGCGCTTGTAGCCTATCTGCTGCTGTGGCGCACGCGACGGGGGTTCGAGATCCGGGCCGTCGGCCTCTCTCCGGGGGCGGCGGGCTACGCCGGCATGAGCATAGGCCTGAACACGGTCCTCGCGCTAGCCATCGGCGGGGCGTTCGCCGCTCTGGGGGGCGCCGTCGAGGTGATGGGCGTCTACGGCAAGATGACCGTACCGTTCGTGACCAACCTGGGCTTTACCGGTATCGGGGTCGCGCTCCTGGGACGCAACCACCCGGTCGGGGTGGTGCTCGGAGCGCTGCTCCTCGGCGCCCTGGCCTCGGGCGCGCAGGAGATGCAGTTCGCCACCGACGTACCCTTGCAACTCGCGAACGTGCTCGTCGCCGTGATACTGCTCCTCGTCACCGCCACGAAGCTCGTCGAGTTGATCATTGGCAAGCGCGCCCGCGCCCTCGTGGCCGGCACCCGACTTGAGAGGGGGCTTGGTTCGTAGTGGAGGACTTTCTCGGCTCCCTGGGTCCGCTCCTCGCCTCGACCATCCGCTTTGCCACTCCCCTAGTCTTCGCCGCCCTGGGCGGCTTGTTCAGCGAGCGGAGTGGGGTGGTGAACATCGGACTCGAAGGCCTCATGCTCATAAGCGCCTTCACCGGTGTCGTGGGAGCCTGGTACTCCGGAAACGCATTTGTGGGTCTCGGCTTTGGCCTTGCGGCAGGGCTCATCTTCGCCTTGATACACGCACTCATGTGCATAACGTTCGAGGCGGACCAGATCATCTCCGGCACCGCCATCATCCTGCTCGCCCTCGGCGGTACGGGCTTTTTGATGGTCGAGATCTTCGGTTCCGGTGGAACCTCCCCGCGCGTACCAGGCTTCAAGGAGATTCCTATTCCCCTCCTCTCGGACATACCCCTGTTCGGACCCGCACTCTTCAGCCAGAGCCTGCTCGTCTACCTGATGTACGCCCTGATTCCCATTACGTGGTTCGTCGTTTACCGTACACCCTTTGGACTTCGTCTGCGGGCGACCGGAGAGGTCCCCGAAGCGGTGGACACCGCCGGCGTCAGCGTCACCCGGATGCGATACTTCGGCGTCGCCCTCTCGGGTATATTAGCGGCGTTCGGGGGCGTTTACCTCTCGATGGGCCTGCTCTCCGCGTTCTCCGAAGGTATGACCGGCGGCCGCGGCTTTATCGCGCTCGCCGCCCTGATCTTCGGCCGCTGGAACCCCATCGGTGCGGCGGGTGCGGCCCTGCTGTTTGGCTTCGCCCAGGCCGTAACCGTGCGGGCGCCGCAGGACGTCGTCCCGAACGAGTTCCTGCAGATGATCCCCTACGTCCTCACCATCGTCGCCCTTGTCGCCTTCGCCGGCCGCGCCGTTGCCCCCGCCGCCATCGGCAAGCCCTACCGCAAGGAGTAACCTGCGAAAAGGTGTACTTAAGTAGGTGAGCAGTTACGAGAGACGATTACTGTAAATGGTCTCCGACGAAAGGTAAGTATTAGGCAGACGCGGAAACGCTGAGAACTTAATCCATCATAGCAAGTAGCAAACTACTTTATCTCAGCAAACCGCTTGCCTTCAAGTGAAACCCTAATGTTACGGCCAACCTGCGTTTTGTTCGCGCCGTACCCTACGAATTTAGGTTCTTTGTCAGGATTATCACTCGCCACAAGGATACGGCCTGTGTCGATATAGGCTTGATCCGCGAGCCATTT
>CALMWA010000443.1 GCA_937873125.1 uncultured Actinomycetes bacterium
TTTCACAAGAACCTTCGTCTCGAAGTCTAATCCCGCCGACATCCCCAGATATTCGTGCGTCGGGCGGGCGTAGCAGTAAACGCACCCATGAGAGCATCCACGGTACGGGTTGATGCTGGCGTCGAAGCCGATGTCCGGGCTGTCGTTGGTGGCGATGATGGAGCGCGAGTGATCCCGCAAATAAATGGTCTCGGGACGCGGCTCTTCGTCTTGCTCGACAAGGTCGGGTTCCACCCCAACCCGCTCGAAACGGTTCTTCGGGTTGGTGGCGGCCCCCCGGCCGACGATGCTCGCTCCATCTCTTAGCCGGTCTCTCACCGTTGGATTCTAACGGCTGATGCTCGTTCTCAAACGGTTCGTTTCGACGGAGAGAGTGAGCTACTCTTCTTCCGTGATCTTCTCTCCGCGCATTAGTTGCTCCAGGCGTGTGATCTGCCCGCAGCTCCCGAGCACGATGAGCGTAGCCCCCACGTGCAGCCGGTCCCCGCCGAAGGCGTCGTGTCGAACTTTCCCTCCGCCGTGCGGAACGCTAGGACTACCGCGCCGGTCTTCTCGCCTATCCCCAACTCTCCGATGGTACGTCCGGCTATGGCGGGGGTTTTCGGTACCGCGAACTCTTCCAGTCGGAACTCCAACCCCTCCTCCCCCCGCGTCACCACGTCCAGAAAGTCCACGACGAGCGGCTGGGTGGCGAGCGAGGCGAGCCTGCGCCTGCCGACGGCGTACGGCGAGAGGGTGCGGTCCGCGCCGGCTATCTCCAGTTTGGAGGCCGACGCATCCGACGAAGCGCGGGCGACGATGTGCAGGCTCGGGTTGAGCTTGCGGGCCGAAAGCACGACGAAGACGTTGTCCGCGTCGGAGTCTACAGAGGCTATGAGTCCCTTCGCGCGGCCTATACCGGCCTGTTCGAGTATGGCGTCGTCGGAGGCTTCGCCCGGAAGCGCCAGGTATCCTTCTTCCAGGCACTCCTCGACAGTCCGAAGGTCCTGCTCCACGATCACGAATGGCACGTTGTCCAGGGCGAACTCCGCGGCCACCTGCCGGCCCACGCGGCCGTAGCCTCACAGGATGTGCGCCCGTTCAGCTTGGAGATCTCTGCCCGCATACGCCTGCTCCTGAAATAGTACCGCACCGTCCCCTCGACCGCCAGGGCCACGAGCGAGGTCGTCGCGTAACCCAGCACCGCAACGCCGCTGATTATAAGGGTGATCGTCCACAGCCGCCCCGCGACGCTCTCGTCGAGGTCCCGCACCTCCTCGAATCCGATAGTCCCGACGGTGATGACGGTCATATAGAGCGCATCTATGAAGCTCCAGCCGAGGGCAATATATCCTGTGGTCCCGACGACGATGATGCCGTAGAGCATCAGGATAGCGAGCCGTATACGCCTCCCGGCTTCGCCTTCGGCCCCGAAGACAGCCTCGAAGCTACTCCAGTCACGCGCTCTTCTCCCCCCGGCCATGCGCGGGATTATACCGGCGGCTTACTTTGGCGGCTGTTGGCGGGCGCCGGCGGATTCCTCTAGTTGCTCGACGCCGTCCGGGGTCTGCATGAGCGCGAGGAAAGCCGAGCGTTGCTCCGGGGTGCCGAGCACGCTCAGAGTGTCGCCGCCGGCGAGGCTCAGTTCGGGTCCGGGGTTGGTAACGACCTTCTCGCCGCGCACGACCGCGACGATAGAGGCACCAGTCTTCGCCCGGATTCCCATCTCGCCGATGGTGCGTCCGGCGAGGACGGAGTCTTCGGGCAGTTCGATCCAGTCGCTCTCGATCATGTTCGAGGCGCGCCGGAGTTGCGCGAGCGGACCGTCGCCGGAGGGATCGGAGATCGGGGCGTACAGTTCGCGGCGCACCCTATCGGAGAAGCGTTGGACCTCCCCGGCCCCGAAACCCATATGCACCAGGGCCTGACGTCCCAGCTCCAGCCCCGCCTCCATCTCCGGCTGCACCGCCTCGTAGACACCGAGCGCGCCCAGATCCTCCAACTGCTCCACCGTCGTCGAGCGGGCGACGACGTGCAGCTCGGGGTTCATGCTGCGGACGCGCTCTATTACCAGCCGCGCCTCGACCGGGTCCGGGACCGTGATGATCATGAGCCGCGCCCGATGTATCCCAGCAGCCTCCAGCACCGGCTCCGCCGCCGCGTCACCGTAGATGGTGGGACAACCCCTCTCTCCGGCCTCCTCCACCCGGTCCGGGTTCAAGTCCACCACCACGAACGGCTGCTCCAGCCGTCGCAACATCTCGCCGACGAAGCTCCCGACCCGGCCGTATCCCGCGATGATGACGTGGTCCCGCAGCTCCGTCTCCGGCAGGTTCAAGGTCTGCATGCTCTCCTTCGGGAACCGCTCGCGCCACCGGCCGTACACAACGGGCGCCAGGCGGATCGCGAACGGCGTCAGCGCCATCGTGATGACCGCAGTCGTCAGGACTATGGAGTAGACCCTCTCGGAGATGGCCTCGGTACCGATACCGACCCGCGCCAACACGAACGAGAACTCGCCCACCTGGAAGAGACCGAGCCCTACGGCGAACGGGGCGATGTTACCGTAGCCGAAGATCCGCGTGATCCCCGCGAACAGCCCGCCCTTGAATAGAAAGACGAGCAGGACGATGAGCAGTACCGTGCCCGCCTCCCGCCACAAAAAAGCCGGGTCTATGAGCATCCCGACCGAGACGAAGAACAGCATGGCGAACACGTCGCGCAGGGGGGCTATGTCCGCGAGGGCCTGGTGGCTGTACTCCGATTGGCTTAGTACCATCCCGGCCACGAACGCCCCGAAGGCGAAAGAGAGGCCGAAGAGGTAAGTGCCGTAGCCCACCCCGAGGCCGACGGCGACCACCGAGATCAGGAACAGCTCGCGCGAGCCCCAGCCCACGATCCTCGCCATCAGCCACGGCAACACCCGCACGCCCAGAACGGCCATCACGGCCACGAAGCCCGCCGCCTGAAGGACCGCCACGCCAAGCCTGTTAAGGCCCTCGCCGACGTTGCTGAGCTCGGGCAGCAGGACCAGCAGCGGCACCACGGCGATGTCCTGCACGATCAGCATCCCGATAATGACCCGGCTCGCGAGCGTGTTCAGAACTCCCTGTTCGGTGAGGGTCTTAAGCACCACGGCGGTGCTGGAGAGCGAGATCAGGGCCCCGAACCACACCGCCTCCTCCCATCCGAGCCCGAGAAACTGTCCGATAACATACCCGAAGGCGATGGTGAGGCCGAGCTGTATGGCCGTGCCGATCAGGGCGACACGCTTTACCGGGGCCAGCGCGCTCAACGGGAAGTGCAGCCCGATGGCGAACAGCAGCAACGCCACCCCGATCTCCGCGAGCAGCTCGATATCGTGGGCCTGGCCGACCGTCAGCCCGCCGGTGTTCGGGCCGACGAAGATACCGGCGGCGATGTAGCCCAGGATCAGGGGTAGCCCGAGCCGCTGCGCGATGACTCCGCCCAGAAAGGCCGCCACGAGGATGAGCGCTATATCACCGGCGATTCCCATACGGCTATCTTACGACATGAGCCGGACGGCGAAGGGGCTACCTCCCGGCGAGGTCCTTGCTCGACTCGTCCACGGCGTCCGGTGACACCATCTTCTCCTCCCGTGAGTAGGCGGCCCGGGCGATCACGTGAGCCGAGACGGGCGTTGTCAGGACGAGGAAGACCCCGATCAGGGCCACCCGCAGGATGATCTCCGGGTCCCCCGTAACCACCGAGGCGGCGAGCAGCGAGATCACGCCGAGCACCACCGCCTTGCTGGTCGCGTGCAGCCGAGTGTAGGTGTCGGGGAGCCGTATCATCCCGTACACCCCGATGGTCATGATGAAGACCCCGAACACCACCAGCGCGTCGGCCAGAAGCGAGGTCGCGAGTTCCACGGACATCAGAAGATCTTCCTCTGCCCGTGGTAGCGGGCCGCCACCAGGGTCCCGATAAACGCCAGCAGCGCCAGTATTAGTGCGGCGTCCAGGTAGTAGGGGGAGCGGTTCGCGTCGGCGTAGAGCACGAGCAGCGCCACCAGGATGAGGGTGAGCATGTCGAGCGCCAGGATGCGACCCGCAGTCGAGCGCACCTTTATAACCGCCGCCACGCTCACCGCGAGCAGGCCCGTCATCCAGGCCGCCGCCAAATAGAAGACTATCTCGTGCAAGAGGTCCCTCCGAAGGTCATGGGAACACCTTTCTCTGGTAGCGTTGGTAGAACTCGTCGTGCTTCTCGCGGATGGCGTCCGGGTCCGTGGCGTCTATGACGTGCATCAGCATTACCTCCCGCTCCCACTCGACCTCCACCAGGAACTCCCCCGGAGAGAGCGTCATGACGAGCGACGATACCGCGACACCGGTCGGGCTCCGCTCCCCTATTGGGATGGCCACGATGCCGGGGTTCTCCAGCGACCGCAGGTGAAGCGTAACCAGCGCCACCTCCCACGTTCCGACCACGACCTCCCACACGACCGCAGCCGCGAACGGCGCGAACGCCGCCAAGCGCCCCGGCAGGCTGCCCTCCATCTCCGGCTCGTCGCCGAAGAGGTAGCCGCGGGCGGCGAAGAACATCATACCGGAGACCGCCGCCCCGATGGCGAGGTCCCATGGCTTGAAGCTCGCTAGGACCAGCGCGTAGACCAGCGTGAGCAGGATGATCGAGAACAGCGTCCGCTTCATCGCGCGTCCCCGTCAGCGAGGACCGCGGCGGCCGCGTCGGAGAGCGCCAGGAGCGGCTCCGGCCAGACCCCGACCGCCAGGACCAGCGCGGCGAGGGTGAGGACCAGCACCCTCGCCGCCGGTGGGCTGCTCTTCTCTCTCACCCCGTCCTCCGGTCCCGTCTCCGGTTGCGGGGCCAGGAAGACCCGCTGGTAGATCTGGAAGGCGTAGAGAAACGAGAGCGCCCCGCCCACGAAGACCAGCGCGACCAGGACCGAGGCCAGCACCACGCCGTCTACGGCGAGGCTCGCCTTGAA
>CALMWA010000444.1 GCA_937873125.1 uncultured Actinomycetes bacterium
ATCAGGTTGTGGACCTCCGGCGTGTTCTCCACAACGACGAACTCTACGGGACCCGAGGTGTCTATCCCAAGCTCCAGTGCCGCGGCCTTCGTGTCGGAGAGGAGACGTGCCTTGAACTCCTGGTCTACCCACGCGCGGGCCACGAGATGCGCTCCGTTGGCCGGGGAGCGGGAGTCCATGTAGGAGATGTTGTCCTGTATCTCCGCCTCTGTCAGCATGTCCTTCTCGACCAGCAGCGCCTCTATCGCCCGGATGCGCGCGGCGTAGGTGCTGCTCCCTTGCCGGGCTTCCTCGTGCGGGTGGTCGTGGGCGCCGCTCATCCGGTCTCTCCCTCTTCTCTCTGCAGCCAGTGCTCGTAGACGTCGGCGTAGAGGTGGTCTTCGGCGGGACCCTCGTATGTGCTCCAGAGGTCCGCCTGCCGAAAGCTCACCTTGTAGAGCGGTCTCTCGGGCGTTCCTGAGAGGCCGTAGGCCAGGTCCTCCGGGTTGCGGAACTCGCCGAGGACGGCTTCGATCCGTCCCGTCCTGCCTCTCAGATAGGAGGGAGTACGAACGTGGCCGGGCTTCTCCGAGGTACGCACCCTCACCCGGTCGCCGGGCTCGAAGGCGGCCGTCACGATCCGCTCCAGCGACGCTCTATCTCCGCCGCCCGCTCGTCTATCTCCTCGCGGGTGAGGATGCCTTTCTCTACCAGCAGGATCTCGGTCGCCGCCACCCAGCGTTCGTAGTAGCTCAGGTTTCTGTAGAGTTCCGGATCCAGGCCCTCCTGGGCGCGGCGGTGCTGGTCGGTGGTCTTGACGCCCTTCTTGTCCAGGGCGATGGTGATGGCGTCGGCGAGGCGCTCCCAGTCCTCTATCTCGTGCTGGCCCCTGTCTACCGGGCCGCCGGGCGAGAACCGCCCATGTCGTGGACGCCTGGCATGCCTGCCGTGCTCTAACCGACCCGCAGGACGTCGTTGATGGGCGGGCGTTCGACGAGCTCCTCTACGTACTCCTGGAGTTGGAGCCCGTCGGGGGTTGCGACGGCGTGCCGGTAGTCGGAGAACTGGAAGAGTTGCTCTGGCAGGTTGTGTTCCCTGGCCTGGTCGAGACGGCCGTCCTCGCGCAACCGGCGGGCGACGGCCCGCACCACGGAGTAAGACATGCGTGAGAGGTCGCGCAGCGGCTGGTGGCGGTTCTGGCGCGTGCCGAGGTCGACCTGAGCCATAGCCCCGAGACCAACTTTCTTCATCACGTCTATCATGATCCCCGTCTCCACCGCGTAGCCGGTGAGGAAGGGGATGGATGTAAATAGATCCCTGTCTCCGACAAACTCTCCGGCGAGCGGCTGCACGAAGCCGGTGAGCTCCGGGTAGAAGAGGTTGAAGAGCGGCTTCGTTGTCAGCTCCGTAACGCGGCCCCCGCCGTCTTGCTCGACGGTCTCGCTACTCTTGAACGGCCGCCGGAAGGCTCCCTTCACGAACCGGACCTGCGGCACGGAGAGGATGGGGCCCAGGGTTCCATAGATGAACTGCGGCTCGAAGTCGCGGGTATCGGCGTCGGCGAACATCACGAGGTCTCCGGTAGCGACCGAGAGAGAGCGCCACATGGCGTCGCCCTTGCCGTGCGCGCCGCCGTAGTGCGAGAGAAGCTCGTTCTCCGAGTATGCTTCGGCGCCGTGGCGGGCGGCTACTTCCATCGTGCCGTCTTCGGAGTCGGCGTCCACGGCCAGGATCTGGTCCACCAGAGGCGCTCCCATCGGCGCCCGGTCGTTCACCGCGAGAACCTCGTCTATGATCCCGCCAACCGTGTCCGCGACGTTGCGGCACGGCAGCACGATGCTCACCTTGAGGTTCTGCTCGCGCTTGCGACGGCCCAACTCTTCCACATCAGAGAACTGTGCATGGTCGTAGGAACGATGTTTAAACCACTCTGCGGCGTCTATGGGCGTGATCGCCCTTTCATCGATACTCATGTACATAAATTAACCTAGGTGCGTAGCTATGTCTATACCTGGCCGCAAACATGCCTCGCATAGCATAAAGATTTAACATGCTGGAAACATAGACGCTCTGAACTCTCAAGAGTTCACGGCTGAGCTTGCATTCTTTGGTACGTTATGAGAAATGTTACGATGTTCTACAGAAGATTGTTCCGCTTGTTATAGTGTGTAGTGACGCAGGTTGCGAGCCGAGTAACATTCTAATCGGAGCGGTTGTTTTTCGCTTTGTCGTAAGGTGGTCAGGAGACGTGACGACAGCCAGCCAGATTAGTATGAAGCATATCCGGGAGCTTCGCGGCTCTTCGCTTCTGGAGGGTGAATGGCCGCGATGAAGCGTTCTGCCTGGAGGGGATACGGGTTCGCTGTTCTGGTCGTGTTGGTTACGGTACTGATCAAGCTGGTGCTCGCGGTAACCATTAACGGCGAGACTCCATTCTTGCTGCTCTTCTTTGCCGTGCTGGTGAGCGCCTGGCGCGGCGGTGTGGGGCCTGGTTTGCTGGCGACGGGGCTGGCTACGTTAGCCGCGGACTACTTCTTTATCGGCCCTCCGTACTCGTTCGCTATCGAGAGTATCGGGCAGGCCGCGCGGTTGATTCAGTTCGTCCTGGAGGGAACATTCACCACTTTCCTCGTCACCGCGCTCCAGTCCTCCAGCCGGCGGGCTGAGCGGCGGAGTTCGGAGATAGGCCAGATTCAGGAGAGCCTTGAGGAGAGTGAGGAGCGCTACCGATTGGTGATCGAGGGTTCCAACGACGGCGTGTGGGATTGGGATATAAAAGGCGGTGGCGTCTACTGGAACGACCGGCTCTTCGAGATACTCGGGCTCTCGCGTTCGGAGGTCGAACCGAGCTTCGACCTTTTCGTGGATCTCATCCACCCGGATGACCGTCAGCTAACTAAGGATGCCCTGACGGCCCACCTGGAGCGCGGCGAGAGGTACGAGGCGGAGTTCCGCTGGCGCCACGCGAGCGGCGAATACCGCAACTGTCTCGGACGGGGAAAGGTCCGGCGCGACGCGAGTGGAGTGCCGGTTCGAATGACCGGGACCGTCCAGGACATTACGGAGCGAAAGCAGACGGAGAACTCACAGCGTTTCATGTCGGAGGCGAGCGCCGTGCTGGCTTCCTCGCTGGATTACCAGAAGACGCTCGCCAGCGTAGCGCGGCTGGCGGTACCTGCTCTCGCCGACTGGTGCGCCGTGGACGTGGTCGAGGAAGACGGGACGGTTGAGCGGCTGGCGGTGGCGCACGAGGATCCTGAGAAGGTAGCTCTGGCGCACGAGCTTCAGGAGCGGTATCCGCAACACCCGGAAGCCGAGCACGGGGTTCCGCGAGTGCTGCGTACCGGGGAGCCCGAACTGGTCTCCGAGATCCCCCATGCGCTTTTGGACGAGTCCGCCGTGGACGACGAGCATCGCGAGTTAACTCGTCGTCTCGGATTCAGGTCTTATATGGTAGTACCGATACTGGCGCGGAACCGGACGCTCGGAGCGATAACGCTGGTAATGGCCGAGTCCGGGCGGCGCTACGGAGAGGAAGACCTGAATGTCGCTGAAGACCTGGCGCGGCGAGCCGCCGTGGCGGTGGACAACGCTCTTCTCTACGACGAGGCGCAGCGGGAGATCTCAGAGCGTGAGCGGGCCGAGAGTGAATTGCGCCGGCAGAGAGACCTCTACGAGACGTTGCTCCAGGCGCAGAGCGAGGTGGGCGAGGGGTTCGTCATTGCCGAAGGGTCACGCATCTCCTACGCCAACGAAGCTTTCTGCAAGATCAGCGGCTACAGCGAGCGGGAGCTTCTCGAACTACCGACTTTCTTCGAGATGTTCGTCCCGGAGGAGCGGACGGAGTTCCTCGAACGTTTCAGCCGCCGCATGAGCGGCGAAGGAGGTATGAGCCACCAGGAGATTACGCTGCTGCACAAGGACGGGCGGAGGGTGGACTTGGAGATCTCCGTGGAGGAGATGCGTGAGGATGAGGTCGTCCAGTTCGTCATAATCGCCCGTGACATCACCGACCGCAAGCACGAGCAGGCGGTGCTGGAGGCGGAGGCGCGCCGCAGCACCGAGCTGGTCGCCCGCCTCGAGCTCGCCGAGACCCGCTACCGCGAGCTGATCGAGCGGCTGCCGGTGGTTTCGTACCTGGCCGAGTACGGGCCCAAGGGACGCTGGCTCTACGTCTCGCCCCAGATCGAGAGCCTGCTGGGGTTTCCGCCGCAGCGCTGGCTCGACGACAACGACCTGTGGTGGAGCCGCGTGCATCCCGACGATCGCGCGCGCGTGTGCGAGGAGGAGGAGCTGTGCGCGCGAAACCTCAGTCCGCTTTCGGTCGAGTACAGGATGATCGCGGCCGACGGGCGCATCGTGTGGATTCGCGACGAGGGGGCGCTCGGCCGCCCCGGCGACGGAGGCGTGGTGCGGGTCGAGGGCGTGATGACGGACGTGAGCGAGCGGCGCCGCGCCGAGGACCAACTGCGGCACCGCGCCTACCACGACGACCTCACCGGCCTGCCCAACCGCCGCTACTTCGAGGACGAGTTGCGTGGCCGGCGCAAGGACGCGGACTTCGCGGGCAGCGTTGCGATCATCGACGTGGACGACCTGAAGTACGTGAACGACTCGCTCGGGCACGCGGCCGGCGACACCCTGCTGCGGACGGTCGCCGCCTCCCTCCAGAGCGCGTTGCGCGCCGACGAGTTCCTGGCCCGCTTCGGCGGCGACGAGTTCACCCTGCTGCTGCCCACCGATGAGCTTGGCCGGGTCCGGGAACGGCTCGGCGAGTTCGTCCGCGCGGTTCGGGCGCGCAAGGCGCCCACGCCGGCTCGCGTCAGCGTCGGGGCGGTTCCCTTCGCGCCCGACTCGACCTCGACCGACGAGGACCTGATCGTGGCGGCGGACATGGCCCTGCACGACGCCAAGGAGCGCGGCGGCGACCGGCACGCGATCTTCGCCGGCGACCAGCACGGGCGCCTCGCCTGGGTGGACAACGTGCGCGCGGCGATCGACGACGAGCGCCTTGTGCTTCACGGCCAGCCGATCTTCGACCTTCGCACCCGCGAACCGCTCGCGCACGAGCTGCTGGTGCGGATGATCGACCGCGACGGCTCGCTCCTGCCCCCCGGTGCCTTTCTACCGACGGCGGAGCGTTTCGGCCTGATCGCCGAGATCGACAGCTGGGTGGCCGAGAACGCCGTGGGCCTGGCAGCCGGGGGCCGTTCGCTGATGGTCAACCTGTCGGCCCGCTCCATCTCCGACCCGGGCTTCACCGACCGCTTTGGCGCTGTGCTCGAACGCGCCGGCGTGGACCCGGGCACGATCGTGTTCGAGATCACCGAGACCGCGGCCGCGACGGCCAGCGACGAGCTGCGGCAGTTCGGCGCGCGGATCGAGCGGCTCGGCTGCGGCCTGGCTATCGACGACTTCGGAACCGGGTTCGGTTCGCTCACCTACCTCAAGCACATGCCTATCCGGTACCTCAAGATCGACATGGAGTTTGTCCGCGGCGTGGCCGGCTCGGCCGCGGACCGGGCGATCGTGACTTCCATCGGCACGATTGCGAAGAGCCTCGGCATGCGCACGATCGCCGAGGGCGTCGAGGACGAAGCCACCCTGGACTGCCTGGCGGACATCGGCATCGACTTCGTTCAGGGCTTTCACCTGGGCCGTCCCGCGCCGCTCGAGCCGCTACCGGGAATTCAGCCGCCTACGATTGCGGCGTGAACCAGCCCCTCGGTCCCAAGGCGCAGAGCGCTCCCGAGTTGAAGGCACAGATCGAGGCCGAGCGTCTCGGCAGGCCCTTTCTGGTCCATCGCGACCAGGCGGGCGAGCAGCGCATCATCGCGATCGGCGCCGAGGTATCGGCCCTGTGGATCGGCCGGAGCGCGTCGGCGGACCTCCACCTGGAGTGGGACACCGAGGTCTCGTCGCTGCACGCCCAGCTGGAGATGGCGCGCGACGAGTGCACCCTGGTCGACGACGGGCTCTCCCGCAACGGCTCATACGTGAACGGCGAACGCGTCAGCGGACGGCGCCACCTGCGCGACGGCGACACGCTGCGCTTCGGCCAGACGCTGGTGCTCTACCGCAAGCCCGGCGAGGCCGGGGCGGAGTCCACCGTCCTCTCCTCCAACGCGTTGACCGCCGCCGGCGTGTCGCCGGGGCAGAAGCGGGTGCTGGTTGCCCTGTGCCGCCCGTTCAAGGAGGGGGCGGCGTTCGCGACGCCCGCGACCAATCAGGAGATCGCCGACGAGCTGCATTTGTCGGTGGACGCGGTCAAGACCCACCTGCGGGCCCTGTTCGAGAAGTTCGGCGTCGAGGCGCTGCCACAGAACCAGAAGCGCGTGGCGCTTGTCCAGCGCGCCCTGCAGAC
>CALMWA010000445.1 GCA_937873125.1 uncultured Actinomycetes bacterium
GCCGATGATGACGTTCTGCGTGTCGGTCGCGTCGCGCAGCGCGTCTGCTATCCGCTGGTCATTCATACGCTACCTCCCGTCTATGAGCCATCTATTCGTCGTCCTCGGTCCAACCAAGTTCCTCCCATATCTGCTGCGGGATGAGGCGGTCTATGCGGTCGAGCACGTACTCGGGTTTGTTCTCGTCGGTCTCGGCTTCCAGCATCTCGGGGGTGGTCTCGCCGGTGAAGACTACGGCGGAGGGCATCCCGGCGTCGAGGGCCATCCGGATCTCGGTGTAGAGCCGGTCGCCGGTCATGACGCAGTCTTTGGCGTCGAGCCCGATCATGTCCATGATGGTCTTCAGCATGATCGGGTCCGGCTTGCCGACGTTGACCTCGCACTTCGCCCCGGTACACGCCTCTATCGCCGCCACTATCGCCGCCGCGTCGGGCTCGCCCCGGCCTCCGGGAAACGGACAGTAGCGGTCCGGGTTGGTGGTGACAAGCATCGCCCGTTTGTGGAACCATATGGCATCGAAGGCGATCTGGAGCTTCCGGTACTCGAAGGTCCGGTCGTAGGAGGCGATGACGATGTCTATCTCCTCCGGATTCTCGGACATCTTAATCCCCGCGTCGCGCAGGGCATTCTTCAGCGGTTCCTCTGCTATCGGGAAGACCGTGGCGTCCGGGTGGTTCTGGAGTAGCCACTGCGTCATGGTGACGACGGTGTTGACGGTCTCTTCTTTCGGTGTCGGCAGTCCGAGCTTGGTCAGCTTCTCGGAGTACATCTCCGGGTCCTTGGTCGGGTTGTTGGAGAGGAAGATGACCTTCTTACCGCGCTCGCGCAGTTCCAGGATCAGGCGTTTCACGCCGGGCAGTAGCTCGTCGCCCAGGTAGATGGTGCCGTCGAGGTCGAAGACGTAACCTTCGTAGAGTTTATCGGGGAACCGTAGGGTGTCGCTGGAAACGGCTGGTGCGGGCTCCGCCATCTTCCGCTCTCCTCTCTTCGCCTAACGTCTCGCGCGTCGGGTAGCCGGGGCCGCGCGTCGCGGCCCCGATCCTGGCCCCCTACCCGCCCGCCGGAGCCTTTTCGCTGGCGGCTTCGTGTCGGGACATCTTGTGCATGGACTCCTTCATCTGCGGATAGGTCTCCACGTAGCGGTCCACGTAGAACTGGTAAGCCTCGTGGGCCTCCTTATTAGGCTCGATGGTCCGCTCGGTGTGAACCATGCTGTCCGCCGCGGCCTGGATGTCCGGAAAGACGCCAGCCCCCACGCCCGCAAGCATTGCCGAGCCCAGCACGGGACTCTCGCTCTCGCGCGTGAACGAGACGGGGATGTTGGAGACGTCGGCATGCATCTGCATCCAGAGCTCACTCTTGGTCGGGCCGCCCGCGACGACGGCCTCTCCCGGCCGGAACCCGTTACGACGCATGGTGCGGAAAATGTCTTCGGTGCCGTAGCAGATACCCTCCAGGATCGCCCGGAAGACGTGACCGGGGGTATGCCCGAGGGAGAGACCCCAGATCGCACCGCGCGCCAACGGGTCCGTGTGCGGCGTGCGGTTACCCTGGAAGTAGTCTATGACGATGAGGCCGTCCGAACCCGGCGGAATCTTCTCGGCCATCTCGGTCAGGATGTCGTAGGGGTCGACGCCGCGCTCTTTGGCCTGCGCCACCGCGTCTGCGGCGAACTGGTTCTTGAACCACGCGACGATAGAGCCGGTCGAGACCTGCCCGCCCTCGACGCTGTACTGGCCCGGAATGATCCCGTCGGTGTACGACCCGAAGAAGCCCCGACCGTAGTGAGCCTCCGCCGCCTGCCCGACTATGACGTGCGATGACCCCGTGATGAGCGCCATCTTGCCAGGTTCGGTCATCCCGAGGCCGAGAGCGCCCACGAAGGCGTCGCCACCGCCCTGCGCCACGGGCGTACCCTCCGGTAGACCCAACTCCTCTGCCGCCTCCTTCGTGAGGTCGCCGACGGCCACGCCCATGTCGAGAACGTTCTCGGGGAACTTCTCGATCGCGTCTTCTATCCCGAGGGCTGCATAAAGGCTCGTCGGCCAGCCGCCCGCGTCACGGTCGTAGTAGCCGCGGAAGGCGGCGGTATTCACGGAGGCAGTCCATTCGCCGGTGAGGCGGAAGGTCATCCAGTCCACGCAGTCCACGATATGCGCGGCGGCGTTGTAGGTATCCGGCTCCTTCTCCTTGAGCCACAGCACCTTCGACGGCATCCACTCGGCCGAGACGGGGCCGTATCCGTTGTACTTGAGCGCGGGGTCTCCGGTCTCCTCGACCTTCTTGGCCTGTTCCGAAGCCCGCACGTCCATCCACAAGAGCGCCGGGCGGATCACCCGGTCGTTACTATCCATCGCGACCACCGTACACGTCGTGGCGTCCGTGGAGATACCCGCGATCTCCTCGGGCGCGACACCGCTCTCGTCCAATGCTCCCTTGACCGCCCCGACCATGCCGTTCCACCAGTCATCCGGGCTCTGCTCGGCCCAGCCCGACCTCGGGAAGCGCGTCTCGTGCTCGACTCCCCGGAACACCAGCGCCTTGCCCTCGCGATCAAAGATACCGACCCTAACGCCTCCGGTACCCGCGTCGATGCCCATCAGGTACTGACCTTCAGCCATCCTGCTTCACTCCCTTTCCCTCGTCCGTCGGTGAGAATACTTTCCCGCCGCCGGGTTCTCTGACCAAACTTTCCCCTGTTTGGCGCCCTCGTCATTCTATTTTACCGGCACTGAACCTCCTCCGTAGATGCGCGGCAGATGTTCGGGGACTCTAGACTCCGCCGCCCACAGTAACATCAAGCCAAAATCCACAACGCCGCGTCCGTCCTTTTCCTGGTGTCGCCACCCCACCTACTTAGGCTGGCCGCTTCTCCAAAGCAACATAAAAGCCTCGCGCAGGGACCAAATCCAGCCGGTTCGGCCAAAAATCGGTTCCCACGCGAGGCTCTCTTTAGTCTATGTGCCTACGCATCAGGTGTAACTATCGCTGCATGGTAGCAGCGTCGAAAACCTGAGTCAAGCGTCCTTCCACAACGCCTCGAAGCTGGTGGATACGCCGACGGCGCCGGCTTCGAGGATCAGCGTGATCTCTTCGGGGCTCTTTATCAAGCCGCCGGCCAAAACGGGCCGTTCGAGCACCTCCGGGTGCCGGGCCGCCAGCACCGGGTACGTCAGCGCGGGGAGAACTTCGACGCAATGAGGTTTGGCGCGCTTGACGAGCTTCAGGCCCCGCTCGATGGTCCCCAGGTCCAGGGCGAAGAGGCGCTGGATCGTGATCAAACCGGCCGAGTTCGCCATCTCGATGACGTGGCGGTTCGTGGAGATGATCCCCTCAACATGCTGGGAGAGAAACCCGATGCCGTTCGTGTCACCGGCAACCCCGCCGATAAGATCCACGTTGACGAAGACCGGCGGCCGGTCCTTCTCCGCCCCGATAGTGCCGGTAAGTTTAAAGACATTCCCGCCCAGCACGAAGATCGCGGGGTGGTCTCCCGCAAGAGCCCTCTGAAGCGGCTCCCCCTCGGTGCGAACCGCGGGTATTACAGGATTCATTCTAAGGGCGCGAAAGAACTCTACCGCCGTGTATTCTGCCACCTTCGCCACGAATGTATGTTAGCAGCCCACGCCACCGCCTGCCGCTAGCTACAGATGGCTGACGCCGGGTTCGTAGACGGAGAGTGGGAAGGCTGCGGCCTGAGCGCCGCCTACTAAAGTCAGCACTCCATGGGCGGCGAACTTGGTTCTGATCAAAATTGCGGAAGAACGGAAAAATGGGGTTCGCATCACTTGACAGAGCTTCTACTCACCCCAGGTCTTGCGCAGGACACGAATCCAATTTTCGTGAGCGAGCTTTCGGAGCGCCGGGTCGTCGTAGCCTCGGTCCCTGAGCGCCGACATCAGCCTCGGCAGGCCCGACACATCACCTATCTCCTGCGAGATCAAGACCCCATCGAAGTCGGAGCCGAAGCCGACCCTGTCGATCCCGACTCGCTCTACCAGGTAGTCGATCTGCCGGACCATCACTTCCAGAGGAGTGTTTGCATCTCGGGCCGCGTCCTCACGGAGGAAGTTGACCGCGAAGTTGAGGCCGATCATTCCGTCGGAGGCGGCTATGGCGTCGAGCTGCGGGTCCGTGAGGTTTCGGGTGGAGGCGCAGAGAGCGTAAGCGTTGGAGTGAGTCGCAACGAGAGGGGCGTCCGTGAGAGCCGCCACGTCCCAGAAGCCCCGCTCATTCAGGTGAGAGACATCTATCATGATGCGGAGGTTGTTGCAGGCGCGAACCAACTCCCTACCGGCTTCGGTCAGTCCCGGTCCTGTATCCGGTGAGCGCTGAAAATGCACGGCGACACCCTCGGCGAAGGCGTTCGGCCGGCCCCAGACAAGGCCTAGCGAGCGTAGCCCTGCCCGGTAGAATACCTGCAGCGCGTCGAGGTCGATATCGATCGCGTCGGCGCCCTCCAGGTGGAGCACCGCCACCATCACTTCCTCCTCCAGGCACCGCTGTAGTTCAGCGGCGGTGCGGACGACCCGGAACTTCCCGTCCGAGCGATCCTCTATCCTGAACAGCATGGCGGTATCGGCCATCGTGCGGCGCAACGCGTACGCGGCATCAAGTGCGGGTGGAAGCCCCCTCGGAGTGCATTCGGGCGTAGGTTCGGGCGACGGCGGTGAGGGGATCCAGACGGCAAAGAAGCCGCCCCCGAAGCCCCCTTCCCGCGCCCGAGGAAGATCCAAGTGTCCCCGCTCACCGCGCTCGAAGAATGCGTCGGGTCCGCCTCCGTCCGGCCCACCGAGCCTTAGAAGTACATCGTTGTGTCCATCGAACACGACCGGAGATGCATTCCGATCCATACGAGCGTCTCCCTTCTTGACGACACAATCTCGTGCGATTGTAGAGCTATGAAGCTGATGGCCTGGTATTGTAGCTTTCGCAGGGAATCATCGAGGCTTGGGCATCTACAGGCTCCAGATCTGTCGTCTGGCGGCGAGCACCGCTAGCGTGACGGCAATGCATCCGCCCCCCATGAACACGCCGGTCCACAGGGCGCCCGCCCATTCGGCGACGGCGCCGATGAGGATCGCTCCCAGCGGCATTAGTCCTCTATCCATCAGAGCGATGCTCAAAATTCGGCCCCGGAGCCGATCCGGCACTCGCCTTTGGAGGGTGACACGGCTCATCGTGCGGTAGGTCGAGCTGGCGAGTCCCACCAGGAACATCATGACCGCCGCCGTGACGAGGGTTTCCGAGATCACAAACAGGAGAAGGAAGAGGCCGAGGCCGATGATCGAACACACAAGCCATTTTCCCGCCCTTTCGGTTTCGCTGCCCAGAGACAGCCAAGCCGATCCTGTGAGAGCGCCCACCGCTGCAACCGAAAGCAGGATGCCAAGCCCTTTCGGTCCGAGTTGCAAGAGGTCGTTCGCAAACATCGGCATCATGGCGGTGTAAGGAAACGCGAATACCATAGGCGACACGGCCAGGATCAAGAGAGACTGAACGGACGGGCTGTTCTTCACGTAAGCAGCCGCCTCCTGAATGTCCGCTTTTATATTGCTGGAAAAGTCTTCCTTGTTGTTGGACTCCGGGTGGACAACGGACAGAGAGCAATACGGCCACGATGCTCGACGCGCTGATCCAGAACACATCCGCGACCTCTATCACGGCCAGCAGGGTTCCTGCGATCGTCGGTCCCGCGATGCGAGAAAGGCTTCGCACGGCGCCGTCGACCGCAACCGCGCTGGCTACCTGGCTCTCCGGAACCAGATTCGGGATCAGGGAATTGCGAACCGGAGTAACCATGGCCATCAAAGCCGAGCGTAGCGTCACGACCACGGCCAACAGCCAGAACGGACTGCCCGCCGCCAACACGTATCCGACACAGAACGTCGCTAGCATGACCCCGGCCTGAAGCGCGATCAGCAATTTTCGACGGTCGCTTCGATCCGCCAGTACGCCCGCCGGGACGCTGAGCAAGAAAGCGGGGACCAACCGACAGGCGTTGATCAAGCCCAAATACAACGCGGAGCCGGTGAACTCGAAAACCGCCCAATTCAAAGCGACCCAGGTCATCCACTCGCCCGTCTGGCTCACCAGGCTCCCGACCGCGAAGATCCCGAAGGACCTGGAACGTAGGGCAAAACGCGCCGGAGGGGGGTGCATTTTCACTGGCGCGTTCCTCTCTCGCCGGTTGCGCCATCTGGTTCGGGGCTTCCGCGAACGTGTGATTCGAAGCGCTCCCAAGCGGGCGCACGGTGGCCATCGCTTTCAAGTCCATTGTAATACTGTTGGTTAATTCACCGGAGAATCGCGGGGTCGGCTCGCCGGGACCAGGGGCGCTATTCGGATCGATCACCCCTCCGATATGCTAAAAGGATCCAGAGTACACAACGGTCAATAGGAGAGACATGGCGAAGACCCACAAGGTAACCTTTCGGCGCAGGGGCGTAACCATAGAGTGCGCCGAGGACGAGTACATACTCGAAAAAGCCGAAGAAGCTGGGCTCAGACTCCCCTACCACTGCCGCAGCGGCACCTGCACCACCTGTATTGTAAAGTGCCTCGAGGGCGAGATGGACCAGGAGCTCGCCTTCGCGCTGGACGACCTTGATCTGGAGCAAGGCTGGCGCCTCATCTGCATCGGCAGCCCGCTTTCGGATGTGGTGCTGGATAGGTAGTAGCTAGAGTGTGTAGCTGTCCCCAGAGATACCCCGGAACCTTTTAGAAGCTTGAACCAGCCTGGCTCGCGGACGTGTCATCGGCGCGAACGTCACCGAATCACTCTCGGCCGCGCCGACCGGATAGGACCCGTTTCGCTTGTCGCTTGTGCGCCGGGACGAAAAGGCATTCCACCCCCTGCACTTTAGTGCCTTACCCAACCCTTGATCGCCATCCCGCTCCGCGCAGACCAGGAAGAACGAAGGATGTGCTAGATGCCTTCGTGTAAAAGGGGATAGTATTTGGAAGGGCGATCAGGAAAGGAAATTGATGTGGACGATCTTAACCCCATAGCCGTCAAAGGCGCGCAGGAGATAGCGAAGGCTCAACGACGGAAGTATGAGCCACGGATAGAAAAACTGGTGCAGATGGGCACAACCCGCGAACTTGCCGAGTATCTCGTCGGCCTCGAAATAAGGGTCGCCCAACTCGAGCAGGGGCCGTTCACGAGCCGGTAACGGCCCGCAGGACGCTGTGGCCGGGATTCTCGGTCATCGCCGATGCGATAGACTACTCTCGCCGGGTTCGCCTGACGCCGGGAAGCTCCAGCGAAGTTCAATTGTGCACATTTAGTAGGATGTTGAAGATGAAATGCATCGATCATCGAGCCGCTCCAACCCGTCAGCGAAGAATTGGGGAATGACGAGGTGGACACTGCCAGGGACGCATCCAAGGTGAACACCGCCAGGGACGAATCCCGGATCAGCGCGACGCCGACGGTGGACGAGTACAGCCGCGACCTGACGCAGATGGCGAAAGAGGGGAAGCTCGACCCCATCATCGGGCGGGTCGAAGAAGTCGAGACCATCATCGAGATCCTCTGCCGGAGAACGAAGAACACCCCCGTGCTCATAGGAGATCCCGGCGTCGGCAAGACGGCCATCGTCGAGGGGCTCGCACAATGGATCGTCAACGGCGAGGCTCCCGACGCGCTTGCCGATAAGCGTGTCCTGGCGCTGGATCTGTCGGGGATGGTCGCGGGGACGCAGTATCGTGGGGAGTTCGAGGAGCGTTTCAAGAAGGTTATAGAGGAGATTCGGGAGAACCCGGATGACCAGATCATCTTCCTCGATGAGATGCATACTGTGGTTGGAGCCGGCGTGGTGGAGGGTTCGATGGACGCCTCCAACATGCTCAAGCCCGCTCTGGCATACGGCGAGATGTGTCTCGTGGGCGCAACCACGGTGGAGGAATACCGCAAGAACATAGAGAAGGACGCCGCGCTGGAACGCCGCTTGCAGCCGATCCTCGTCAGCGAGCCGAGCGTGGAAGAGTCTATCGAGATCCTGCGCGGCCTCAAGAACCATTACGAAGCACACCACCGCGTCGAGATCACCGAAGAGGCGATCGCCGCCGCCGCCGAACTTTCCGACCGCTACATAGCCGGCCGTTTCCTCCCGGACAAGGCCATTGACCTGATGGACCTCGCGTCGGCGAGGGTGCGCCTGCGCGCGAAGACCAAACCCGCCGACACGAAAGCTCTGGAAAAGGAGGATCACGCCCTCGCCGTCGAGCACTTCGGGAAGCCGCGGGAACTCGACATCAAAGTGGCCGAGGAATTCGACGGGGATCGCCGCCCGGTGGCGGAGGTGGGGGCCGATGATATCGCCGAGGTCGTCTCTCGGGCCACGGGCATCCCGGTGAGCCAGCTCACCGAGGAGGATCGCGAGCGGCTGCTGCGCCTGGAGAGCCAGCTCCACGAGCGCATCGTCGGCCAGGAAGAGGCCGTCGAGGCGGTGGCCGAGGCCATAAGACGCGCCCGCGCGGGACTTTCGGATCCGAACAGGCCCATCGGCAGCTTCCTGTTCCTCGGCCCGACCGGCGTCGGCAAGACCGAGCTCGCACGCACGCTCGCCGACGCCCTCTTCGGGGATGAGGCGACGATGGTGAGGATAGACATGTCCGAGTTTCAGGAGCGGCACACGGTCTCAAGGCTCGTCGGCGCGCCTCCGGGCTACGTCGGACACGAGGATGCCGGGCAGTTGACCGAGGCCGTGAGGCGCCGTCCGTACAGCGTCATGCTGCTGGACGAGATCGAGAAAGCGCACCCGGACGTGTTCAACGTCCTGCTCCAGATCCTGGACGACGGACGGCTCACGGACGCCCAGGGCAGAACCGTGGACTTCAAGAACGCGGTGGTCATCATGACGAGCAACTTCGGGGCGGAGCGCATCAAGGCGCACGCCCACAAAAACGAGTCGTTCGAGGATCTCAAGGAGGACATGAACCGGCTTCTGAGGAGCACCCTGCGCCCCGAGTTCGTCAACCGCATAGACGAGGTGATCCTGTTCCGCTCCCTGGGCAGGGATCAGATAGCGCGGATAGCGCGCCTCCTCCTCGACCATACATCCCGTCGCCTGAAAGCCCAGGGGATTGGGATCGATCTCACTGACGCCGCCGTGGCGCTTATAGCCGAAGAGGGCTTCGACCCCGAGTTCGGCGCCCGTCCCCTGCGGCGCGCCATCCAGCGGAGGGTGGACAACGTACTCTCGCGCATGGTCCTCGACTGTTCGCTCGAACGAGGCGACAAGGTGGCTATCGGCGCCGGGGAAGACGGACTTTGCTTCGAGGTAATCTACGGAGCGCGATGAGAACGGCGTGAATTAGGAACTCGACCCTGTAGGACCCTGAAAAACAGGTGCGGCCTTCTGTCCCGTGTAACAGCAATTGAATGCCAATTGAAACACAAGTTGACCTCCGATATATTTGTATGCTACCTTGTGCGATGGAAGGGAAGTTACGGAAGGAGGCCGAGCCAACGGCGGACACTGGGGCGAGGGATTGATCCCTGTTTTTGCGATCCTGTAATCACCTGCGAAGTGTTGGGGAAACACATGAAGGAGGCAAGCTAGTGGCAAGGGCTAGGGAGAAGCAGCTATCCCAAGTTGTGAGCGAGCTTGGGCTGGACAAGCAAAACAAGGGGACGATAGGTCGACTACTCAACCACGGAGGCATCGGGCAAGTCGAGGAGGACGCCGACGGACGCATGAAGATCCAGGTCCGTATCCCCGAGGACGAGCTGACGTATTCGCCTTCGATCACCGTTATGCCCCATGCGGGCGAGCTCGAGATCGAGTTCTTCAACGATGACACGAACACTCACTGCGCGCAGGTGCCGAGCAACGGTGACTACCAGTGGATATGGTTGCCGAACGGTTCACGCGGCAAGGTCACCGTCACCCTCGACGGTCCGGGCTATTACTGGTATGGCTCCAATGTAGGCAACGATGAAGGCCGGGGCCTGACGGGGGCGATCGTCGTGATGGGGGACGTTCCGGAAGAGGCTCGCCTCGACCGTCCAGCCCAGCCGCGACCGTAGCAAGGCCATGAGGGAAAGGAAAATCCGTTGACGCAAGAATACATAGACGCACCGCCTCCCGTAGCCCTCGGGAACTTGAGCGCTACGACCCATAATGCGCCGCCGGTGACGAAGGACCTCACGTACGAGCGCATCCTCGATGCCCGCTCGGAGCCGCATAACTGGATCACTTACTACGGCGCATACGATGGGAAGCGGTTCAGCCCACTGGACCAGATCAACGCGGACAACGTCAAGCGCCTGTCTCCGGCGTTTGTGTTCCAGTCCGGCAGCCAGGGCATTCACGCGGGTCCCTCGACGTATGCGTTCGAGGCCGCCCCGCTCATCGTGGACGGCGTCATGTTCGTCTCGGGCTGGGATGGCTTTCTCTGGTGCCTCGACGCCAGGAATGGGCAGACACTGTGGCAATACAAGCACGCGATCCCGTTCGACGTCTCGCTGTGCTGCGGCAACGTGAACCGCGGGGTCGCCGTGGCGGAGGGGAAGGTCTTCCTCGCCACCCTGAACGCCCACGTGGTCGCGCTCAACGCCGAAAACGGCGAGAAGATCTGGGACACCACGCATGGTGACGTGCGGGCCGGTGAGAGCTGCACGGTCGCTCCCCTCGTCGTGAAGGACATGGTCATCGTAGGTAGCTCTGGCGGGGAGTTCGGGGTGCGCGGCCACCTCGACGCTTACAACATCGACACCGGAGAGCGCGTCTGGCGCTGCTACATGGTACCCAAGCCCGGCGAGCCTGGCTCGGAGACCTGGCCGGAGGACGGCGAGGCCTGGCAGCGGGGTGGTGGAAACTGCTGGGTCACGGGCACCTACGATCCGGAGCTCAACCTCCTGTACTGGGGGACCGGCAACCCGGCGCCCGACTTCGACGGAGAAGTCCGCCCGGGCGACAACCTCTTCACCGACAGCGTCGTCGCCGTGAACCCCGACGACGGCACGATACAGTGGCACTACCAGTACACCCCGCACGACCTGTGGGACTACGACAGCAACATGGAGAACATCCTCTTCGAGCAGGACGGGCGCAAGCTGCTCGGGCACTTCGACAAGAACGGGTACTTCTTCGTCCTGGACCGCACGAACGGTGAGCTGGTCCGGGTAACGCCCTTCGTGGACCGCATCAACTGGGGCGAGATCGACTCCGAGGGCAACGTAACGCCGAGTATCTACCCCGAGAAGGAGGGAGAAGAGGTCCACTTTTTCCCGGGACCGGCCGGGGCCAAGGAATGGACGCACGCGTGCTTCAACCCGGAGACGGAACTCTTCTACTGCCCGGTGCAGGATACCGGTTCGACGATCGCGCGGCGGCGCAGGGAGTTCAAGGAGGGCATGCCTTACTGGGGAGCGCACGTCATCGTGGACTCCGAGGACATGAAGGGGTACGTAAGCGCCTTCAGCGCGTCCACGAGCGAGGAGGTCTGGAGGTGGGAAACCGACCTTCCGATGTGTGCGTCGGTGCTCACCACGGCAGGCAACCTCGTGTTCGCCGGCGAACCCACGGGTTATCTAAACGCATTAGATGCGCGCACCGGGGAACATTTGTGGAGGTTCCAGTGCGGAAGCGGCCACCACAGCAGCCCGACGACCTACAGCGTTGACGGAAGGCAGTACATAGCCGTGCCGGTCGGCTGGGGCGCTTGGGTCGAAGGGTTCCTCCCCGGGATGATGGGAGGGCCCCACGGTTCCGCTATCTTCGTTTTCGCTCTGCCGGAGGAATAAGCACCGATGTCTGGTACCGGGTGGCGTAGAAGGTGCGCCACCTGGTACGAAGGAGGAACGTCTCCGGTTCGGTGCGGAGTGGCCCCGAGCCTTGGTTGCCTGATCCGCCGGGGACGATGGAGGTGAGCGTGCAGGGTCGGGACACGAAGAGCCTGCACGATAGAGTCCATACGAAAGGAGGTAATAGCCATGGAACTCCAAAAGTGGGAGACCCCCGAGTTCGAGGAGATTGGGACCAGCGCTGAGGTGACTGCGTACGCCGGTATCTGGCCGGATTCAGAGTAAACGGACAGGGTGCCGGGCTGGATGGTCCGGCGCCCGCACTGTCCCCACCTTGCCGCAGGACGATTGCGGCCGGGGAGAATGATCGAGGTAAATGGATGGAGGACGGGTGTGTGGGTGCGGGTGCTCGGATCGGCGGCGGGAGGAGGGTTTCCGCAGTGGAACTGCAATTGCCCTCAGTGCCGGGCCGTGCGCGACGGCTCGCGGCCCTGCCGTCCGCGCACCCAGTCGTCGATCGCGGTGAGTGCCGACTACCGGAGATGGTTCCTGCTCAACGCTTCACCCGACATTCGGGCTCAGATCGAGTCCTTCCCCGCCCTGCACCCAAACGGGGTCAGGGATTCTCCGCTACGGGCCGTGCTGCTCACCGACGCGGAGCTGGATCACACCCTCGGCCTGCTGCTTTTGCGAGAGGCCGGTCGCCTGGAACTACACGCCACCGCGGCGGTTCACGAGACGCTCCGCACTGGCACGTCGCTGCTCCAGACGCTCGGCGCCTACACTCGCGTCGAGTGGCGGACGGTCGCTACGGGGACAGAGGTGCCGTTGGCGGATGGTCTGTCTTACCGAGCCTTCAGCGCTCCCACAGACAAGCGGGCGCGTTTCGGAACCGGGGAGGGGGATGAAGGTGTGGTGGGATACCGAATCACCGACAGGCGCACCGGCCGGGCCCTGGTGTACCTACCGGGCGTACAGAAGTTAACGGCATCGGTGCTCGCCCAACTGGAAGACTGTACATGCCTGCTCTTCGACGGGACCTGCTGGCAGGACGACGAGTTGATCCGGCTCGGCATCGCCGGTAAGACCTCACGCGATATGGGACACATGCCGATAAGCGGCGCCGACGGTAGCCTGAAGCGGTTGGCCCCGCTCCCCATCGAGCGCAAAATCTATATCCACATCAACAACACCAACCCCATCCTGCTCGAAGACTCGCC
>CALMWA010000446.1 GCA_937873125.1 uncultured Actinomycetes bacterium
GCCTGCTCGGAGGAACGGGGTCTTACCCCGCAAGCTGGGGAGGGGTATCGGGGTCGTGGGACTGATGAACGTGCAGTACGTCATTCGCGGTGAGGACGTGCTGGTGATCGAGTGCAACCCGCGAGCCTCGCGCACCGTGCCGTTCATCTCTAAGGCCACCGGGGTGCCACTCGCGAAGGTGGCTACGCGGGTGTTGCTGGGGGAGAAGCTGCGGGACATGGGGCTGCGCGCGTCCACGAACGGGCATTTCTCCGTCAAGGCGCCGGTCTTCCCGTTCGACAGGTTCGCGGACGTGGACACGTTGCTCGGGCCGGAGATGCGTTCGACGGGCGAGGCGATGGGGATCGACGGCACGTTCGGCGGCGCGTTTGCCAAGGCGCTCACGGCGGTGGGGTTGACGCTTCCAGTGGCAGGGCGGGTGTACATATCCGTCTCCAATCGGGACAAGCGGGCGGTCGTGTTATTGGCGCGGGCATTCGCGGACCTCGGGTTTGAGATCGCGGCCAGCGAGGGGACTGCGGAGGTGCTTCAGAACAACGGGCTGCCGGTAACGGTGGTCGCGAAGATCGGGGAGCTGGGGGAGGACGTGCTCGCCCTGATCGAGGCCGGCGGGGTGGATCTTATCCTGAACACCCCCTGGGGCCGTGGCGCGCGCACGGACGGATACCTCATCCGCCGTAAAGCCCTCCTTCACGGCGTTCCGTGTATCACCACCCTCGCCGCCGCCGCCGCCGCCGTACAGGGTATTGAGTCCAAGATCCGGGGCGGCATGCGCCGCGTCAACGCCATCCAGAGCCTCTACGCCACCAAGACGTGAGGTTCTATCCCGTAGACATCGAGGAGCGCCGGGAGCTAGGCGGCTACACCTTGCTGAGTTATCGCTGGCCCGATGGCTCCGTGCAGCCGGGACAGTTCGTGATGGCCCGCGTGGCCGGGTACCCTGTGACCCTCGATCCGTTCCTGGCCCGGCCGTTCTCGTTCTACGACCACGACGGAGAGGTGGCGAGCCTGCTCTTCGAGGTGCGGGGGAGGGGTACGGCGCTGCTGGACCGCGCGCCAGAGCGGATAGAAGTCAGCGCGCCGCTGGGGCATGGGTTCGACATCGGGGCCAATGGGACCCCGGCTGCCCTTCTGGGCGGCGGTATAGGGGTGGCCCCGCTCAAGATACTGTCTCGCCACCTCACCGCCAGGAACGTGCGACACGACATCTTTTTGGGCTTCGCGGAAGCGAGGTTCGCTGCGGTCGCGGCGGAGTTCCCCGGCTCGAAGGTGGCGACCGTGGATGGATCGGAGGGGACTCGCGGGACCGTGCTGGACGCTGTCCCGGACCTCGACCGCTACGGGGCGGTCTACGCGTGCGGACCCAACCCGATGCTCGCGGCCGTGAAACGCGTCGCCGGAGAAGACAGCGTGTGTCAGCTCTCCGTCGAGGAGCGGATGGGCTGCGGCAACGGTTCGTGCAACGGGTGCGTCGTCCCGGTGCGCGACGGCGGTTATGTGAGGTCGTGCATCGAAGGCCCGGTCTTTCGGGCGGAGGTTCTGGCGTGGTAGTGCGCGAGCGGACGACTAGGGTGGACCTTGCGGTCGAGCTCTGCGGCCTGCAACTCCATACTCCCCTGATCCCGGCCTCCGGGACGCTGGCGAAGGAGGCGCTCGGTGAGGTAGAGGGCGTGTACGGGGCGATGCTCCCCAAGACGACGACGCCGAGGCCCCGAGCTGGCAACCCGCCGCCGCGCATCGCCGAGACGCCGGCCGGAATGGTCAACTCCATCGGTCTGCAAAACCCTGGCGTCGAGCAGTTCCTGAAAGACCTCGACGCTTTTGATGTCGGTGTGCCGCTCTTCATCTCCGTAGCGGGGGACACGGTGGACGAGTTCGTGGCTCTCTGCGAGAGAATCTCCTCCGACGAGCGTATTTCCGGTATCGAGTTGAACCTTTCCTGCCCAAACGTCGAGCACGGAGGACTGACGTTCTGTGCCGGCCCGGCCTCCGTGGAGGAGGTGGTCGCCGCGTGCCGCGCCGTTGTTCGGGAGAAGCCGATCTCTGCCAAGCTGACGAACGAAGGTGCCGTCGAGAACGCCCGCGCCGCGGAGGCGGCTGGGGCTGACGCGCTGACCGTGATCAACACCGTTCCGGCGCTCACCATAGACGCCCGCGCTCGAAAGGTCCTGGTGCGGGGTGGTCTCTCCGGTCCCGCCATAAAGCCGATCGCGCTACGGGCAGTTTACGAGGTCTCGCGCGCCGTGAACGTCCCGATACTAGGGAGCGGGGGGGTGGCGAGCGGGCAGGACGTGGCGGAGTTCATGCTTGCGGGGGCCACCGCCGTGCAGATCGGCACCACGAGCTTCGTCCGTGAACCGCACACGATCCTTGAGGAGTTTGCAGGATTCCTGCGTGATACTGGAATGTCGGCGGCGGAGTTGATCGGTGCTCTGCGGTAGGCTTGCTCCGTCGATGACGGGTGTCAATCCGGAATGCTATACTATGTAGCTGATGTTGAGGAGGGCTCCAGAGAGAACATCGCAGGAGCGCCGCCGTGCGCTCGAAGAGGCGAACCGGGTGCGTTTCGCCCGCGCCGCGACCAAACGCGGCCTGAAGAACGGCGAGTTGAGTATCTACGATCTGCTCATGGACCCGTCCGAAGAGCTCAAAGGGGCGAAAGTAGAGGAGATGCTTCTATCTGTGCGGGGTGTCGGCCGGATCAAGGTGACCCGTATACTGCGGGAGGCTGGGGTCAGCCGGTCGAAGACCCTCGTCGGACTCACTTACGGGCAGCGGGATCGACTCATCAAGGCTCTGGGTTGCGACGAGGAAGCCTGATCGTCGTCTCCGGCCCTTCGGGGGCCGGGAAGTCTACTTTGATCCGTCAAGCTCTGGATACCGTCCCGCAGTTGGCATACTCGGTCTCGGCGACCACCCGCGAGCCTCGGCCCGGAGAGGTGAACGGCCAACACTACATCTTCCTCTCCCGCGAGGAGTTCGAGCGCTGGATAGAGGCCGGGTATTTCCTGGAATGGGCGGAGTATTCGGGGAACCTGTATGGCACGCCGGAGCATAGGGTAGAGGAGTTGATGGATTCCGGGCTCTCCGTCATTTTGGAGATAGAGCTTCAGGGGGCGAGAAAGGTGCGCGAGAAGCGTCCCGACGCGGTGATGGTTTTTGTGCGGGCTCCGTCGCTGGAGGAGACGCGCCGGCGGCTGGAGGGGCGGGCGACCGAGACATCGGATGCGGTAGAGAGTAGGATGACGACGGCCCTCAAGGAAGTCGCGGCGCGCGAGGAGTTCGACCACGAGGTCATCAATGCGGATCGTGATAGGGCCGGAGAAGATATGATAGAGCTTATGCGAAAGATTGTAGGAGGCGAAGATGCTGAACGAACTTAAGATAGACGAGCTGTTGGACAAGGTGGATTCTCGTTACGGGCTGGTCGTATCCAGCGCCAAGCGGGCCCGACAGATCAACGAGTACACCGCCACGCTCGGTCTGAACGACGCGCTCGGGATTCCGGGACCGCAGGTTCACACCCGCTCTCAGCACCCCCTGAGCATCGCTATCGAGGAGCTGCGGCAGGAGAAGCTCGAAGTGACCTTCCGCGAGCCGGCCGACGAGGTCGAGGAGCAGGTCGGCGCCGCTGATGGTGACGGCTTCGTGGACCCGCCGAGCGGCGAGAGCGCCCCGGCCACTGACGAAGTAGATACCGGCGCGCCGGAGGACGAGGGAGACCAGGGCGCCGCCTAGAGCGCTCGCCGTATCATCCCACGGGCGTCGGAGACCTGAGCCTTGATCCTGCTCTCGGTCGGACCGGCGCCCGGCGCACTCTCCGCCCCGGAGATTTTGCACGAGCTAACCCGTGCCGGCCATAACGTAGAAGTCATCCTAGAACCTGAAACCACCAATTTCATTGGTCCGGCGGCTTTCGCCGACGCTAACGTGCCGTCCGACGGCCGGGAATCTCTCGACTCCATCATCTTCGCCCCGGCGATGGCCGGCACGATAGCGCGTCTGGCACATGGTCTCACAACGGGTAAGGCTGGCGACGCCTACGCGGGCGGGCTACGTCCCGCCTACGTCGTCCCGGATCTCGACTCAGCGACGGCGAGACATCCAGCCGTCTTACAGAACCTGGCACTACTGCGCGCCGATGGATGCAAGGTGCTCGAAGCTACTGGCGGGAAGATAGCTTCGGCGGGCGAGGTCGTGGCGGAGGTGCTAAGTGGTCTTGGCGGTCCGCTCACCGGGCTGCGCGTCGTGGTGACGGCCGGCGGCACGCGGGAGCCCATAGACAGCGTACGGTTCGTCGGGAACCGTTCTTCCGGGAAGATGGGACTTGCGGTTGCCAGGGAGGCCCGCAGGCTCGGAGCGGAGGTCGCGGTGGTCGCGGCGAACGTTGAGCGCGAGGAGCCGGACGTCGAGTGGTATCCGGTCGAGACCGTGGACGAGATGAGCCGGAGCGTTATGCGCCTCGCTGCCGATGCGGACGTGCTGATAATGGCGGCGGCCGTCTCGGATTTCAAACCGGCCACGGCCCTTAAGGCCAAGGTGCGGCGTAGCGAGGGGCTCACCGTGGAGTTTGTGGCTACCGAGGATATTCTGGCGGCGGTGCGGGAGCGGAACCCGGACCTCTTTATGGTAGGATTCGCGGCAACGCACGGCGACCCCGTGCCGGACGCCCGCGAGAAACTCAGCAAGAAGGGTGTGAACCTGGTTGTTGGGAACGATATTTCGCGGACAGGTATCGGATTCGGGGCCGAAGAGAACGAAGTTTACGTGGTGAGTCGGGACGATGAGCGTCTCGTGCCACGAGCATCGAAGATCGAGGTAGCACGGGATATCTTAGATGCGGTGATAGCTGATTTGAAACGAGAGAGGCAGGATTAGATGGCAGAGAAGACCGTAAGCACTACCTGGAATGCGGCGGACGACCAGAAGTTAAAGGCTTCGCATCTATTCACTTCGGAGTCCGTCACCGAGGGACACCCGGACAAGATAGCCGACCAGATCTCCGACACCATACTCGATGCGGCGCTCGCCGATGACCCGATGAGCCGGGTGGCGTGCGAAACGCTCGTGACGACCGGGCTGGCGATCATCGCCGGTGAGATCACCACCTCGACCTACGTGGACATCCCCACTCTGGTCCGTCAGAAGGTAGCCGAGATCGGCTACACCCGCGCCAAGTTCGGCTTCGACGCCGAGACGTGCGGGGTGATGGTCTCGATAGACCCGCAGTCCGCCGACATCGCGCAGGGTGTCGATAAGGCACTCGAAGTGCGCGAGGCCGAGGAGAACATTGACGAGATCGGGGCCGGAGATCAGGGAATGATGTTCGGTTTCGCCTGCGACGAGACCGACGAGCTTATGCCGCTCCCGATCACGCTCGCCCACGCCCTGACGCGTCGCCTCTCGGAAGTCCGCAAGAGCGGCCAGCTCGACTACCTGCGTCCGGATGGCAAGAGCCAGGTAACGGTGCGCTACGAGGGAGACACGCCGGTCGGGATCGAGAAGATCCTGATCTCCGCCCAGCACCGCGACGGCACGGAGCACCACATCCGCGACGACCTCATCGAGACCGTCATCCGCCCCGTGATGCCCGAGCAGTTCTTCGACGAAAGCATCGCCGAGATCCTGGTGAACCCCACAGGACGCTTCGTTACCGGCGGCCCGCAGGGCGATACGGGCCTCACCGGGCGCAAGATCATCGTGGATACCTACGGCGGCGCGGCCCCGCACGGCGGCGGCGCGTTCTCCGGCAAGGACGCCACGAAGGTGGACCGTTCCGGTTCCTACGCGGCGCGCTGGGTAGCCAAAAACGTCGTGGCCGCCGGGCTAGCGCGGCGCTGCACGGTACAGGTCGCCTACGCTATCGGCGTCGCGCATCCGGTCAGTGTGATGGTCGAGACCTACGGGACGGCCACCGTGGACCCGGCCGTGATCGGCAACCTCGTTCAGGAGCACTTCGACCTGCGTCCCGGCGCTATCATCCGCGACCTGGACCTCCGCAAGCCGATCTTCGCCCGTACGGCTTCCTACGGACACTTCGGCCGCCGCGAGCCCGGCTTCACCTGGGAAGACACTTCCCGCGCCGACGCTCTGGCCCGCGCCGCCGGACTGTAGTTGGCGCAACCGGCCGGACCCACAACCAAGCGCGCTACGCGGGCGACCCTGGCTGCCAGGGTCGCCCTCTTGATCTCCACGCACGCCCTCCCGCCGTTTAGCTATCGCATACCGGAGCACCTGAGCCAACGGGTGCGTGTCGGCTCCGCCGTGGTCGCGTCGCTCTCGGGGCACCCGCGTCTCGGTATCGTGGTCGGGTTCGAGCCGGAAGGCGAGCGGGATCTCGAAGAGGTGCGCGACGTGCGCGAGGATCTCTCCCTGACGCGGGATATGGTTGGAGTCTGCCAGTGGGTCTGCGAGGTCTCCGCCGTCCCGCTGGCGACCGCGCTGCGCGCTGCCCTGCCTCCCGGCCTCAACATCGGGAGCTATCGGGTTCGGAAACCGGCCGCCGGCTGGCGATGGAAATCCGGAACCGTTGTTGCGCGCACCACCCTGCGCCGGGTGCTGGGACGCGACGGGCTGCGTGCGGCCGAGGCCGATGGGCGGATAGAGTTCGCGCTGGAACTCCCTCAGCCGCGCGATGTAGAGTTCGCGCTGGTACGTTCCGCCGCAGATCCCGACCTCGCCCGTGCGCCGCGCCAGCGGGAACTCTTCGAGTACCTGAAAGCCTGTCCGGCAGGGCTCCCGGTCGCGCAGCTCCTGCGCGAGACCGGCGTCAACCGGCCGACGTTGAAGGAGCTCGCGCGGCGCGGGGCGGTCACGCTGCAGCGGAGGGCCGAACCGGCGCCCATCTTCGAGACAGCGGGCACGGCTCTCTGCGAGATCCGTAACGAAGCGCAAGTCGGGGACCGACGCGCCACCAAAGGGGGCTCCTGGCTGTGGCGAGTGCCGACGGCGGAGCACGCGACGACGGTAGCCGGGGTGATCCATGATGTTCTGACGCAGGGCCGCCAGGCGCTGGTGCTGGCGCCGGAGATAGAGGCCGTGGATAGGCTCGTACGCTCTCTTCGAGCTTCCCTGCCGCCGGGCTACAGGGTCGCCGCCTACCACAGCGGTCTCGAAAAGCAGCGGAGTGTTCTCTACGCAGCGGTGCGGGAAGGAGACGTAGACGTTCTAGTCGGTACACGAACCGCCGCGATGCTGCCGGTGCCGGATCTCGGGATCATCTGTGTCGTGGACGAGCCGAATGAGGCTCACCGCGCGGAGCCGGGCTACGAGGGGCTTCCGATTCACGCTCGCGACCTGGCTCTTTGTCGGGGACGCATCGAAGATTGCGCGGTCCTGTGTTTGTCGCCGACCCCGTCGCTGCGACTGTACGCTTCTCCCGACAATGTGCAAGAGTTGCCGGAGGTTACGGAGGAGCACCGCCCGGCTGTCAGAATCGTGGACATGCGGGGGGCGGGAGCGGATCTTAGCGCAACCCTCGTCTCCGCCTGCCGGCGTGCGGTCGAGGACGGGGAGCGTGTTGGACTGGTCGCTAATCGTCTCGGATACGCGACGGTCGTTACCTGCAACCGCTGCGGGTCGGTGAAGAACTGCCCCCGCTGCGACCGTCCGCTGACTCTCATGGAGGGTTCCGGCTCTTTGGTGTGTGGCCGGTGCGGATACCGTGGGCCGATGCCGGAGAGTTGCGAGGTATGTGGATCTGAGCGCTTGAGCGCAACGGGACTGGGGGTCAAGAAAGTCCGAGAGGGAGTCTGCGCCGCCGTGCAGGCGCCGGTGGGGATCTTTACAGCTTCCGAACGAAACGACCTGGATGCCTCGCTGGTCGTCGGTACGCGGCAGTGCATCTTAGGTGAGGAGTGGGACACGATCATGGTCGTGGATGCTGATGCGGTTCTTCTCGGGAGTGGCATGGGGACGGTGGAGCGTGCGTTCCGTCTTCTGTACCGGGCTACGGAGGCCGCACTCCAGCGGGTCTTCGTTCAGACTCGCGTGCCGGAACACTATGCGCTCCAAACGGCTCTGCGTCGAGACTATCCGGCGTTCGCCGCTGCAGAGCTCCCCCGGCTGCGGGCGCTACGGTATCCGCCGTACGCACACCTCGCCAGCATAACCTTCGAGGGGCGCGAAGCGGTAATCCGGCATGCGGTAGAATCTCGGCTGCGTCCGACTCTCGATAGCGATGTAGAGATGTCGGAACTCGTCGTAGCTCCCGGTGCCGCAGGGGCTCCGGTATGGAGGGTTTTGATCCGGGGCGCTGAACGAGCGGCCGTGGCCCGCGCCGCTACACGAGCCGCGCGAGTCGCGGGCGGGCCGGGCGGTGCAAGAAACTTAAGAGTGCGGGTTGATGTGGATCCCGAGGAGGTATGAGAGATGACACTTGAGGTTAGGACGTTCGGGGATCCCGTCTTGAAGTCCCGCGCGGCTCGGGTAAAGAGCTTCGATGAGTCTCTTGTTCGGCTGGCCGAAGACATGCTCGCCACGATGCGGGAACAAGAGGGAGTGGGGCTCGCTGCGAATCAGGTCGGCCGACTCAAACAAATCTTCGTGGCCGGCCTGGAAGACGAAGAGTACGTGATAGTGAATCCCGAGATCGAAGCCGTCTCGGACGAGACCGCGACCGACCCGGAAGGATGTCTCTCGATACTGGGTATCAGCGTCGAGGTCGAACGTCCTACCAGCATCACGGTCTCCGGTCAAGACGTCTCCGGCAACCCTCTACACGTGGCGGCCACGGGCCTGCTCGCCCGCGTCTTTCAACACGAGATAGACCACCTGAACGGTGTCTTGATCCTCGATCGCACCGACCGCGAGTCTCGAAAAGCCGCTATGCGCGAGCTGCGCGAGCGTCTCCTCGCCTCCCAGTAAGCTTTCAACCCCATGAGGCTATCCTTCGCCGGAACCCCGCCGTTCGCCGCCACGATCCTCGGCGGCCTACAGGCTTCGGAGCACGAGGTCGGTCTGGTCATCTCCCAACCTGACGCCCGCCGGGGCCGGGGACGGCGTGTAACCCAAACGGCTGTCGCCGAACTCGCCCGCGCCCAAGGGTTGCCGCTGCGCCAGCCGGAACGCATCTCGGAGGTCGCCGACGAGATATCCGCCTACGACGCCCTAATCGTCGCCGCCTACGGCCAGATCCTGCGTCCCGACACCCTCTACGCCGCCCGCCACGGCGCCTGGAACGTCCACGCCTCACTCCTGCCCGCCTACCGGGGCGCCGCTCCCATCGAACGGGCGATCATGGCCGGAGAACAGACCTCCGGTGTTACGATCATCCGCATGGACGAAGGCCTGGACACCGGCCCGATGGCTCTCCGCCGCTCCACGGAGATATCACCCGACATGACCGGCGGAGAGCTCACCGAAAGCCTCGCTCGACTGGGATCTGAAGCTATAGTAGAGAGTATGTCTTCACTCGAACGGGGAACCCTAACCTTGATCGAACAGGACAGTCTTAAAGCTACGTATGCTGCTAGACTTTCAGGTGAGGATCGGTTCATAAGGTGGGGCCTCAAGGTACTTGAGGTTCATGATCTAGTGCGGGCGTTGGCACCACATATAGGGGCGCGAGCGGTTCATCCCGATTACGGAGCTCCGATCAAGATCCTGCGCGCTCGTGTTCACGATCAATCAGCGAGATCTCTGGAAATCGGAGAGATTGATGCTGCAAATAGGCGTATTTTAGTCGGATGCGGTGTAGGCGTGCTCCAGATCTTGGAATTGCAGGCGCCTGGAGGAAAGCGGTTGCCGGCGATGGATTTTCTGCGGGGAAAGAAACTTGAGGGCTGTTTCGCCGTCTGAGCGGACACAATCTGTAGTGTCCGCGGGCTACAATGTGTTGTGCTGGTTTTGCACGTGGGACCCAGGATGCAGTGATCGGCGCAAGGTGTTAGTGGCGATGCTAGACTGCGAGGCAATGCCCCGCCTAGCGTATGGGAGAAGAGCGCTATAAGAGAGCCCGAAATCACTACTGGAATCACTGAACCGGAAGTTCAGGTGGAGCGCATCGGTATTGAGGAAGATCTTCGGGTCGCTATCGTCGGGGCGGGGGGGTTCGGTCGGGTCGCATTGGATGTGCTTCTCGCAAGTGGCTCCGAGCAGTGGGTTCTCGGGTTCTACGACGACGCCCACTCTGTACTTGCGGATAAGGTTCGAGGTTTCCCGGTGCTAGGGGACATAGGGATGCTCAAGAGCATGCTCTCGGTGGAGACGGTACATGTGATCGTGGCGATCACGGACAACGAGGCGCGGCTGAGGATCGCCAATTCGATTCGGGCTCTTGCGGGGCAGTTCATAACGGCGATACATCCTCAAGCATATGTGTCTGAGGTTGCGGTAGTAGGGGATGGTACGGTGGTCGCAGCGGGGGCCGTCGTTCATCCCGATGCGGTGGTAGGGAGCCATTGCTACGTTGGGCCGGGGGCCGTGATCGACCGGGATGCGGAAGTCGGTGCGGGCGCGTGGGTCTCGGCGGGGGCAGTCGTCGGGTCGGGAGCAAAAATCGGTGCTCGGGCGACTCTCGGAAACAACGCATGTGTGGGCCGGAAGGCGACGGTCGCGGCGAATGCGAAGTTAGAGGCGCTCGGACACGTCGCAGAGGGCGGCTCGGTGTGACCGTGCTCCTCGCTTCGTTGCTGGGGTTGCTCGTCGGTAGCTTCCTCAACGTGGTGATACACCGGGTCCCGCTGCGGGAGTCCATCGTGTGGCCGGCGTCTAGGTGCCCAAAATGTGGTGCGAAGATATCTCCGCTGGACAACATTCCTCTGATCTCCTACGTACTGCTGAGGGGCAAATGCAGGAGCTGCGGCGTCGGGATATCGACCCGGTATTCGGCTGTCGAGGCGCTGACCGGATTGCTGTTCGGTGCGGCGGCGTACCGCTTCGGGTTGGGCGTCGAGCTTACCGGGGCGCTGGTGCTCATCGCAGTGCTCGTGGCGCTGGCGGGTATAGACCTCGAACATCGACTGCTGCCGAACATCATCGTCGGACCGGCGGCGCTAGCCGGTCTGGCGCTCTCGGTGCTCGCCGCGCCCGCTGCGTGGTGGGTGTACGTGCTATCGGCTGTCGCGGTCGCCGGGGGCTTGTTGGGGCTCGCGCTCGTTTATCCGGGGGGCATGGGCATGGGCGACGTAAAAATGGGCGGCATGCTAGGAGCGTATCTCGGTCCCTACGCGGCGCTCGCGGTTTTCATGGGCGCGCTTGCAGGGGCGCTTGTCGGGGGAGCCTTGATCGCGACCGGCAGGATGCAGCGCAGGAGCGCGATGCCTTTCGGGGTCTTTCTCGCTTTCGGAGGGCTCGTGGTGCTCTTCGCGGGTCGGGAGATGTGGAGTCTGTATCTGGACTTTGCCGGAGGAGCGTAGAGGGCCGTGGGACGCTTCCGCTCACAGACAACCATCGGTCTGGATATAGATCGCGGTTCCCTCAAGGCGGTCCAACTCTCGGGGAAAGCAGGTGGCTACACGCTCCAGCACGTCGGCTATCATCGGTTGCCACCGGGGATCGTGGTAGACGGAGAAGTTGCGGACCACGACCTGCTGGCGGCCGAGATGAAAGAGTTCTGGACCTCGCACTCGTTCAAGGGCAAGTCCGTAATACTCGGGGTTTCCAACCAGAAGGTCGTCGTGCGGATGGTGGATTTCCCTCGGATGACGCCAGAGGATCTCAAAACCGCCATTGGTTATGAGGCGCAGGATCACATCCCGATGCCGCTGGACGAGGCGATCATGGACTACGTCGTGCTCGGCTCCGCCGGAGAAGGCTCGGACCTCGACCGCATCCTCATCGTCGCGGCCCAGAAGGAGATGGTCTCCCGCTACTCCTCCGCCGCGCGAGCCGCCGGTCTACGTCCGGTCGGGGTCGACGTAAAGGCTCTCGCCCTGACCCGCTCGGTCCTCCCCGAAGATGTGCAAGACGAAGAGGGCGCGGTACTGATCCTGGACATCGGCTCTGAACTGACGAACCTGATCGTCTACCAGGGCGGCTCGCCGGTCCTTACCCAGTTCGTGCCGGGCGGCTCGCTGTATTTCATTCAAGCCGTCGCCGACGCCGCAGACATTCCCGAGGAAGAGGCCGAGAAGCAGCTCATGAACCCGAGGGTGCGCCTGGGTTACGCCCTGGAGGCGGAAGGGCCGCAAGAACTTCCGCAACCGGGCGACTATACCAGAGAGAACCCGCTCGAAGCGCGAACCACCAGTGGCGATGACACCGTGGACCTGGGCGGGGACTCCACCGCGCTCGACGGCCAGGATGACGATCAGTACCCGCCGCCAGCGAACGATGGAGAACGGCAGGAGACCCCGGCGCCCCGGAGCGAAGAAGACTCGACGCCGGAGCCGGAGCCGCGGGAAGCCGAGGAGCGCGGGCCGGAAGCGCAAGGAAGCGACGTTCACCCCGGTGAGCATGTTGATGCGGAGGGGACGGCGGCCGAGGGGACGGCGGCCGAGGGGGCGGCGGACGATTGGGATCCGGCGCTCGATTTCGACGTGCGGCGCGGGTTGGAGGACGCGGTGGGGCTGCTGGCGGAGGACGTGCAGCGGTCCATCGAGTACCACTACTCGCAGCCGGGGGCGCGTGAGTTGTCGCAAGTCTACGTCACGGGTGAGGGCGCGCTCGTGGCGGGGATAGACGATTACCTGAGCGAGTTGCTCGGCATTCACACCCGGCGTGGACATCCCCTCTCCAGGGTCGCCAACAACAAGTCGAACGTCTCCGACGAGCAGCTAAAAGTCATGGAGCCGGTGCTGGCCGTGGCCCTTGGGCTCGCGATGGAGGACGAGTGAGGCGAATAAACCTGCTCCCACCCGAGGAGCGGCGCCGCGACATCGGGGGGCAGCTTCGGAGCGGGGTGGCCGGGATACTGCTAATAGCCGCGGCGCTGTCGGTCATGATCATGGTCGCCGTCTACCTGTTCTTCCTCGTGCGGCTGGGCAATGAGGAGGACCGGATCGCGGACCTCGACACCCAGATAGCGCAGCAGAATGAGCGGCTGGCCGAGCTGGCGCCGTACCGCGACCTTCAGGCGCGCCTGGACGCCAAGAAGCCCATCGCCGATGGTATCTTCCGCACCCGCTTCCCGTGGAACGACTTTCTGCAGGGACTCTCTTTCGTGATCCCTCCATCCACGGCTCTCGATACGCTCACAGCCGAGGCCGCGCCGATCAGCATAGACGCGCCGCCGGAGCAGGCTCTGAACCCGCCGGGCGCCATAACCTTCACGGGTGTCGCCTTGCCAGAGTACACCAACGTTGCGGATTTCGTCGTTCAGATGAACAACCTGCGCTTTCTAGCCAACTCGCAGCTAAACTCCGCCGAGCTGGACCGGGAGACCTTCTCCGAGAACGCTATCAACTTCGAGGTTGCGGCGGAGTTGATCACGGAGGTCGGGTCCAAGGGTACGGAGCTTCAGATCGACGGCGGAAACTCCACGGAAGACTTTGAGACGACCACCGAGACGCAGGATACGGCGGGCTCTCAGGCCAGCGGCGAGAGAGAAGTGCGCTAGTGGACCGCAACACCCGAAACATCGTGATCCTGGGCGTGCTCATCATCGTGGTCCTGATCGTTGGCTACTACTTCCTCTTGTTGAGTCCGCTGTGGACCCAGTACGACGCGGCGGTGCAGGAGCGTTCCGACAAAGAGGCACAACTGCAGCAACTACAGCAAGAAGTCGCGGAGCTGGAGGAGATCAAGAACAACGCTCCGACCGTGGAGCGGCAGCTCCTGGAGCTCTCCAAACGTATCCCCACGCAGCCGGAGATCCCGACGCTCGTCGTTCAGGTCGAAGAGATCGCGACGCTCGCCGGCGTCACCCAGATATCACTCGTGCCCGGCTCTCCCGGCCCAGCCCCCGGCGGCGGTGACTTTTCGGTCCAACCCATTACAATGTCCTTCGAAGGAACCTACGACCAGCTCCAAGATTTCCTGCTTCGCACGGAGAACCTGGCCCGGCTGGTTACGGTAAAGAATGTGACCTACGAGCCGGTCGAGGCGGAGGGCACCGTGACAGAGGCGGGGACGGACCCAACTTTGCAGGTCGAGATAGAGGCGGACGTCTACTTCCAGGCGGAGGACGTGCCGGACGGCGCCGCACCCGTGGCTCCCGCCGCCCCGGAGACGACCACGCCTGGAGCAGCCGGAGAGACTACCGGTGCTCAGTAGGTTGCGAGATATCGGGCTCGTGCGTCGGGTTCTCGCGATCGGCCCCGGCTTTGTTGACTCGTTCTTGCGCGGTAACAAGGTCATACCGCCGGTCCTGGCGGTTTTGGCGCTCTTGATCTTCTCCTGGGTCGTAGCTGGTATCTTCGTCGGTGAACCGGAAGAGGAGCGCGTGGCCAACCAGGCGAACGTCGTCGCCCAGTCGCAGGACGAATCCGGTGACGACGGCGGCTCGGACTCTCAAGCTCCTCAGGTCGAGAGCCGGGACGCCGACTCCTACGCCGCCTACGAGAGTAAGGACCCTTTCCGCCAACTCTTCGCTCCCGCCGATAGCGGCGAGAATACGAACGGGGAGACGACCGGCGGAGGCGCAGCCCCACCGGAACCCACGACCCCCGCCGGAGGCGAGACTACGGGGGGAGGCGGCAACTCCGGCGGTTTCCAGGACTCCGACGATGACGGCCTGAGCGACCGCCGGGAGGCCGCGCTCGGCCAGGACCCGCAGAACCCGGACACCGACGGCGACGGCACGCGTGACGGCGCGGACGATTCCAATGGCGACGGCATCCCGGACGGCAGATCTCGCGGCACTAGAGGCAACGGCGGAGGCGCCGGCGGCGGAAACGGGGGAGCGGGTGGCGCCGGAGGTGGAAATGGTGGCGCCGGTGCTGGCGACGACGGACTTTTCGACAGCGGCGGCTCGCTGCCCTAGCCATATACCTGGTGTTTTCTCGTAAGGAAGCGTAGCGGGTGAACGCACGTGCGTTAGTGGTTTATATTAGCGTGGTATTTCGAGCAACCTAAAGATCTAACAGAGAGGACGTGCGGCGGTGAAGTTCAGCTTCTCAACGGCGGGTGAATCACACGGTCCCGCCGAGGTGGCCCTGGTTCACGGGGTTCCGGCGGGGCTCGGGCTGCTCGCCGGGGACGTGAACCGCGACCTGGCTCGCAGGCAGAAGGGTTACGGGCGCGGCGGGCGGCAGAAGATAGAGAAAGACGAGATCGAGTTCCTCGGCGGCGTGCGTCATGGGCGCACGCTGGGATCTCCTATAGCCATGCTGGTCCGTAACCGGGACTACGCCAACTGGGAGAGCCGGATGACCCCGGACCCGGTGGAGGAGCCGCCGGACCCCATAACCCTGCCCCGTCCGGGTCACGCCGACCTCGCCGGGATGCAGAAGTACGCCTTCGATGACCTTCGCAACGTCCTCGAACGCTCCAGCGCGCGGGAGACGACGGCCCGCGTCGCCGCCGGGGGTGTGGCGCGCAAGCTGCTGGCGGAGTTCGGGGTGGAGATCCACAGCGCCGTCTACCGTATCGGCGCGGCTGCGTACCCGAAGGAGCAGGCCGCCTCGAGCGCTCGCAAGGCCGACGAGTCCGAGGTCCGATGCCCGGACCCGGAGGTCTCGGAGCAGATGAAGGCCGAGATCGACGCGGCCCGCTACGCGCGCGACGCCCTGGGCGGCGAGTTCGTCGTGGTCGCCGAGGGGTGTCCGCCGGGGCTCGGATCCTACGTGGACTGGCGCGACAAGCTGGACGCCCGACTCGCCGCCGCCATCCTCTCCATCAACGCCATCAAGGGCGTGGAGTTCGGTATGGGCTTCGAGGTTGCCCGCCACCGCTCCAGCGAGGTGCAGGATGAGATTCTGGCCGAAGACGGCAGCGTCTCACGCGCGAGTAACCGCCTCGGCGGCCTCGAAGGCGGCATGACCAACGGCGAGCCCGTCGTGGTTAGTGCGGCGATGAAGCCGATCTCCACCATCGCGAAGGCGTTGAGGACCGTAGATCTCGCCACCGGCGAGCCATCGCGGGCGTTCCGGGAGCGGGCCGATTCCTGCGCCGTCCCTGCGGCGGCCGTGATCGGGGAGTCGATGGTCGCCGTGGTGCTGGCCGAAGCCTTTCTCGAAAAGTTCGGCCACGACAACATCACGGACATCCGCGCCGCCTACGACTCGTACATGGCGCGGATCTCGCAGAGCGTCCGAGGAGCGCGAACCCCGGAGCGTTGAGCGGTCCCGTGACCATCGTCGGGTACATGGGTTCCGGCAAGAGCACCGTCGGCCGCATCCTGGCCCGCAACCTGGACTGGAATTTCGTCGACCTCGATCACGCCATCGTCCGCGAGGCCGGACGCTCCATACCGGAGATCTTCGCCGACTCCGGCGAGGAGCACTTCAGGGACCTCGAAGCGCGCGCACTGGACGAGGCGCTGTCGGAGACCAACGAGTGCGTCATCGCGTGCGGAGGCGGTGTGATCGTCCGTGCGGAGAACCGTGAACGGTTGCGCGCCTCGAAGACGGTCTTTCTTGAGGAGGACCTGGACCTTCTCTACCGCAGGACCCGCGGTAGGGACCGGCCGAACCGCTCGGCGGACCAAAAGGGGTTCGAGGATCGCTACGCCGCCCGCGAGGCACACTACCTGGAGGTGGCGGACTTGCGTGTGGACGCACGAGGGCGGCAGCCGGAGGACATAGCCGGGGAGATCGAGCAATGGCTCAACGCATAGAGGTCGAAGTTTCGACACCTTATCCGGTCGTCATCGGTTCCGGCCTGAGCGTCGCGGAGGTTCTCTCGGGGATGATGGAGCCGGGCGTTGCCGCCGTGCTGACCGACTCGCAGGTCGGGCCACTACACGCTGCGACTGTGCGGCGGGATCTCGAATCCGCCGGTTGGCGCGTGGCGGCGACCATCGAAGTTGCTGCCGGGGAGCGTTCCAAGAGCCTGGATGTCTACGCAGAGGTCGTGCGGGAGTTGGCGCGCGAGGGCCTCACGCGCGACGGCGCTCTGTTCGTGCTGGGAGGTGGCGTCGTTGGAGACTTGGGGGGTTTCGTGGCGGGGACGTATATGCGGGGCGTATCGCTCGTCGCCATGCCCACGACCCTGCTCGCCATGGTCGATAGCTCCGTCGGCGGCAAGGTTGGCTTGGATCTCCCGGAGGGAAAGAACCTTGTCGGGGGTTTCGTCCGGCCCCGTGCCGTACTCGCCGACTTGGATCGTCTCTCGACCCTTCCGCCGCGTGAGATCTCCAACGGCCTCGCCGAAGTGATCAAGATGGCCTTGCTCTCCGGCGGCGACTATTTGGAGGATTTGCACCTGATCGAAGCCGCCCGCGCCGGCGACCCGGAGGCCCTCCACACCCTCGTGGCCCACTCCGTCGCCTTCAAGGCCTCTGTCGTCGCCGAAGACGAACGCGAGACCGGACGCCGCGCCATCCTCAACTACGGGCACACTATCGGCCACGGACTCGAAGCCGCCGCCGATTACTCGTTGCCGCACGGCGAGGCCATAGCCGCCGGCATGGTCTTCGCCGCGCGGCTCTCCCGTGACCGCTACGGGACCGACCTCGTGAAGATGCACGAAAACCTGCTGCGCCGCGCCGGTCTGCCGACCCGGCCGCCAGCGTTTGATCTCGAAAAGGTTCTGAAGGCGATGGGCGCGGATAAGAAACGCCGCTCCGCCGATGGCGCCGCGGAACACCGCTTCGTCCTGCTGAAAGACGCCGGCCACCCGGTGTGGGACGTTCCGATGAATGAGGAGGAGGTTCGCCGCGTGATGGAAACGGCAGGTGGCTAGGGGTGTGATGCGGAGTGGGATGAACCTCGTTGCTTTAGGTCAACGTAGATAGTAGGTGCACGGTTTCAGGAGGTGAACTTTGAGTTCAGACAGCCGAGTTGCAGCGGTGGAGTTCGTGCTCTCGCGGACAGAAGATGGGTGAGCAAATGCACGAAGGTGGTTGCATGTGCGGGGCCGTGAGGATTCGGGCTCGGGGCGAGCCCTTCGGGGCTCCATACTGTCATTGCCAGGACTGCCGGAAATCGACGGGTGCGCCCGTCTCGCTGCTCGTCGGGTATGAGGAGGAGCAGGTACAGGTCGAGCGTGGCGTGCCAAACGTCTACGAGTCTTCGCCGGGGGTGCGACGCTTATTCTGCGGCGATTGCGGAACCTCGATCTCTTACGAAGATGATCGGTTGCCGGGTGAGATATACATCCACGTCGGCATCTTCGACGATCCGGCGGCTTTCGGGCCGACGGTGCATAGCTGGCACTCACAGAGGCTCGAGTACATAAATATTCTAGATGACCTGCCCCGGCACCATGAGAGTAGCCGACCCAGGTAAGCGGGCGGTGGAGACGTATGGATTGGGAGCAATTATGCGATAATATCGCCGCGTCTTCGCCCTGCCCGGTTGGCGGGGCATCATCTGTAAGTGAAGTTATGAGGGGTTGCCAACCATGATATCCACCAGCCAGTTCAGAAACGGGGCCGCCATTCGCGTGGACGGCAAGAGGTTCACCATCCTGTACTTCCAGCATGTCAAGCCTGGAAAGGGTGCGGCGTTCGTGAGGACGCGCCTGCGGAACATAGATACCGGCGCGACGCTGGAGAAGACATTCCGGGCGGGCGAGAAGCTCGACTCCGTGAGGACGGAGTCACGGCCGATGCAGTATTTGTACCGGGATGGGGATCTCTTCTACTTCATGGACGAGGATACCTACGAGCAGACCGCCATCCCCGAGAGCGTGTTGGGCGAGACGGCGGGTTTCCTCGTGCCGAATGGCACTCTGAGCGTCCTCTCGGCTGATGGGGAGGTCGTCAGCGTTGAGCCGCCGGCCCACGTGGACCTGGAGGTCACGCAGACGGACCCCGGCCTAAAAGGAGATACGGCGACCGGCGGCAGTAAGCCCGCCACCCTGGAGACCGGGCTCACGGTACAGGTTCCGCTCTTCGTGAACGTCGGCGACCGGGTGCGGGTAGACACGCGCTCCAAAGAGTACCTCACGCGGGTTTGAGCTACATCGAAGACGAGAGAACAGCGTGAGCCGGAGAACGGCCCGCAAGCAAGCGTTTTTGGCGTTGTACCAGGCCGACGTCACGGAGCAGCCCGTCGCCGAGATCCTCACCCGCTGGCGGTCGTACCGGGGGGATCTCGACGAGCACGCGGCGAGCCTGGTGGCCGGGGTAGAGCGGGAACTTGAAGAGCTCGACGCCTTACTCTCCGAGGTCTCCGAAGGTTGGCCGGTGCATCGCATGAGCGTTGTTGACCGGGCGATAATGCGCCTGGCGCTCTACGAAATCCTGCATGTCGAAGACGTGCCGGCGGAGGTGGCGATCAATGAGGGGATGGAGATCGCCAAGGGCTTCTCCAGCGAGGAGTCGCCGGCCTTCGTAGGAGGAGTCCTGCGTGGTGCGGCCGTCAGAAAACTCGGGTCAAACAAGGTCGAGCATGGATAGGTCCGCCGGGACTGCCGCGCGCTGGGAGGAGCACCGCCGGACGTTCGAGGCGTATCTCGAAGGGCTTCGCTTCTCCGAGGAGCCGCGGCTCTCCGGGCTCGTGGAGGCGATGCGGTACTCGATGCTCGGCGGCGGTAAGCGGGTGCGCCCGACCCTTTGTATGGAGACCGCTTGGGTCTTCGGGCAGGCCCCGGCCCACGTGCTCCCGTCGGCGGGGGCCATCGAGTTGATCCACACCTACTCACTCATCCACGACGACCTCCCGGCGATGGACAACGACGACTTCCGGCGCGGACGCCCGACGGCCCACAAGAAGTACGGTGAGGCGATGGCGATACTTGCGGGCGATGCGTTCTTCGGCGAGGCTCTCACGCTCATCACCGTGCATCAGGAGGGGAGCTGCGAGCAGATCGTAGAGGTTGTTCGCGAGCTTGCGGGATCTACCGGCGTAAACGGCATGGTCGGCGGGCAGGTCATCGACATGGACCAGACCGGAGTGGGCTCCGACGCGGACCCGGAGACGCTGCACATGATCCACAAGTACAAGACCGGCGCGCTCATCAAGTCCTCGGCCCGTATCGGGGCAATTCTGGCCGGCGTGCCGGAGGACCAACAGACCGCTATCTCCGAATACGCCGACGAGTTGGGCCTCTGCTTTCAGATAGTGGACGACGTCCTCAACGCCACCTCGACAACGGCGGAGCTCGGAAAGAGCGCGGGTAGCGACGCCGAGCAGGGCAAGGCGACCTTCGTCGGTGTCTACGGCCTGGACGGGGCGCGGCGGCAGGCCGACGATGCCGTGCAACGGGCGCTGGGTGCCCTCTCGCGGGTGGATGGAGACACCTCGGGGCTGCAGGAGATGGCGCTGTTCGTCCGGCACCGGGACAGCTAGCCGGATCTGGGGATGAAGGAAACAGGACAACGCCTGGATCTCCTGCTGGTCGAACGTGGGCTCGCCGCGAGCCGCAGCCGTGCTCAGGGCCTCATTATGGCCGGGGCCGTCCGGGTCAACGGCCAGGTGATCACCAAAGCCGGTTCCCGCGTCCCGGCTGGCGAGCCGCTCGCCGTGGCCGAGGACAGTCCTTACGTCTCCCGCGCCGGAGAGAAGTTGGCGGGCGCGCTCGATGATTTCGGCGTGGACCCTTCCGGGCGTGATTGCCTCGACGCCGGAGCCTCGACCGGAGGGTTTACGGACGTCTTATTGCAACGTGGATCGCGGCGCGTGATCTCGGTGGACGTGGGATACGGGCAACTCGACTGGAAACTGCGCGAAGACCCCCGCGTTACCGTGTTGGAGCGGACCAACGTGCGCCGGCTCTCCGTTCGAGATCTACCCTTCGAGCCGGACCTCCTGGTCGCTGATCTCTCTTTTATCTCGCTCCGGGTGGCGCTTCAGGGATTGCTGTCCGATACGGCGTCCATAAGTGAGGCTGTTCTTCTCGTGAAGCCGCAGTTCGAGGCGGGGCCGGAGCAGGTCGGGCGGGGGGGCCTAGTACGCGACCCGGTGGTACACGTCGCGGTAATCCGGAGCGTGGCGGAATCGTTTGACAGCCTGGGATTCGGGGCCTTGGGGGTAGCGAGGGCGGCGGTCGCCGGACGCAAATCCGGCAACCAGGAATACCCGTTGTGGCTGGTGCGCGGTGCGGACATGCAGTTGGACGAGGCCGGCATCCGAGAGGTGGTCGAGGATGGGTGAAGTGGAATTCCCAGAGGTGCGGCGCGTCGGTATAGTATCGAATCCGGCGGTGAGCGGCGGGTACTACGAGCGGCTCGTCCGGGCGCTGAAGAGCAAGGGCGTGAAGGTAGCGCAGGTCGTCGAGTCGCCGGACGGCGAAGCGGGTGGCGAGGACGTGGACCTGGTCTTCGTGCTGGGCGGCGATGGGACGATGCTTCGGGCGTCGAGGATCTATCCGAAGCAGATCCTCTTGGGCGTGAACCTGGGCCGGGTTGGGTTTATGAGCGGGATGCTGCGCGACGATATCGAGGGCGGGGTCGAAAAGGTCCTGAACGGCGGACTTCACGTACAGGAGTACCGGATGCTGGAGGTCGAGATCGAGGGCGAGAAACAACTGGCGGCAAACGACGCCGTGCTCCTCAAGCAACGCCCGCATCAGCTCGTTTCGATAGACGTCTCGGTGGCGGGGGAGGAGTTGTTCGCGTTCCGGTGCGACGGCTTTATCGCGGCGACTCCGCTGGGCTCCACGGCATATGCGCTGTCGGCTGGCGGCCCGATCATCTCCGGTGACGCCGGGTGCTACGTGCTGGTCCCGATAGCGCCGCACGCGCTGGTGAGCCGTCCGCTGGTACTTGGGGAGGATCAGGTAGCAGAGCTCGAGTTGGTCGAGCGAACCGCGCTACTCTCGGTAGATGGGGGGGAGCCACGCGAGATACCCGCCGGTGGAAAGGTCGAGATCAGGCTCTCACGAGAAAGCGTTAGAATAGGCCGGACCGACGAATGGACCTGGTGGCAGGCTGTGCGAAAGACTTTCCTATAACGGGAGATGTACATTGCTCACGGAGATCTCCGTAGAGAACGTAGCCCTCATCGAAGGGGCGACCCTGGAGTTGGAACCGGGCCTTAATGCGATCACCGGCGAGACCGGCGCCGGTAAGACGCTGCTCGCAACGGCCCTCCAGATGCTCCTGGGCGGCAGAGCCCGCTCGGAGGCTGTCCGGGCCGGTGCGAAACGTGCCACCGTCGAAGGCACCTTCGTCCTTCCCGAAGACCTAGCCCCGCGCGTGCTCTCGGAGGCACTGGGCGACTTGGCCGAGGAACTGGAAGACGATGTCGACGGTGACGGACTTCTTCTGCGCCGGACCCTGACGGCGGACGGCCGGTCGAAGTGCTACGTCGGCGGCGTGACGGTCCCGGTGAAGGTGCTGGCGGCCCTGGGCGAGCGGCTCGTCTCCTACCACAGCCAGCGGGAGCAGACCCGCCTGACCGAGCCGGCCGAACAACTCCGCATCCTGGACGACTTCCTGGACGACGCTGCCTTGCGGACCAGGGAGGAACACGGGTCGCTGTGGCACACCGTCGAGAAGGATCGTAGAGAACTCGCGGAGATCTCCGCCTCCTCCGAAGCTCGGCTGCGGGAGGCGGACTTCTTGCGCTTCCAGGTCTCGGAGCTCGAAGAGGCCGGCTACAGCGCGCAGGAGGTCGCCGAGCTAACCCGCGACCGCGACCGCCTGCGAAATATCACGGACCTGATGGAGTCGACCGCCGCCGCAACCGCCGCGCTCTCCTCTGAGGAAGGCGGCGCCGTCGAGGCTGCCGCCCGCGCCGCGACGGAACTCGACCGCGCCGCACGCCACGACGACGGGCTCTCGGGGCTTCTGGGGCGCCTGAACGGCATTTCGGCGGAACTTGAGGACGTGGTCTACGAGCTTCGGGCGTACGTGGATGAGTTGGAGGCCGACCCGCACCGGCTCGACGCCGTCGAGGAGCGGCTGGCAGCCCTGAAGGGGCTGGAGCGCAAGTACGGTGCCGACGTGGAGGCTTACCTGGAGGATGCGCGGGTGCGCCTCGCACGACTTGAGAACTCGGATGCGGCGACGGCCGCGTTAGAGGCTCGAATAGTCGAGGGTGAGCGGCGGCTTGGGGAGTTGGCCGCGGAGATCACGTCGGGGAGAGAGCGTGCTGCGGGGAGGCTCGCGGAGAAGGTGCAAGAGAACCTTGCGGATTTGAATTTGGGGAATACGGTGTTCCGGGCGGAGCTGGCGCCGGTAGCCCACGGGCCGTTGGGCGTGGAGCGGGTGGAGTTCGTTATTCAGCCGAACCCCGGCGAGCCGAAGTTGCCGGTGCGTCGGTACGCTTCCGGGGGTGAGTTATCCCGGATCATGCTGGCGATCCGTCTCTCTCAGGAGCGGGTCGAACCCGGAGCGACCTACATTTTCGATGAGGTGGACGCCGGTATCGGCGGCGAGACGGCGACGGCCGTGGGCAAAAAACTCCGGAAGCTTGGCGAGCGGAACCAGGTACTCACGATCACGCACCTCGCCCAGATAGCCTCGGAGGCGGGCTCTCACGTCGTCGTGACAAAGGAGGAAACGGACGGGCGCACGATCACGCGCATCCGGCGCGTCGAGGCTGGGGAGCGCCGCAAGGAGCTGGCCCGCATGCTCTCCGGGCGGGTGGACGAGGCGTCGCTGGCCCACGCCTCGGAGATGCTGGTGGGGCGCCGGTGAGCCGGCTCTCCCGCCCCAGCATGAACGGCTCGGACGACTTCCGGCTCTCGGGGCGGGCCGTTCTGGGTCACAAGACGAAGGACATCGTGTCCCGGCTGAATGCCAGCACCATACCCGTTCTGAACCATGAAAACCTCGACCGGGTTACGGCCGAGATGCTGGTCGAATCCGGCGTGAACGCCGTGGTCAACGCGGCGGGAAGCTCGACCGGCGCGTACCCGAACCTCGGGCCGTTCATCCTGGCGCGGTCCGGGGTGTACATTCTGGACGGCGTTGGTCAGAAGGTCTTCGAACGGTTGAAGACCGGGGACAGGATCGAGCTTCGCGGCGACGGCGTTTATAGGGACGGCGAACTCGTCGCCGCCGGGGAGCACCTGGGCCTGGAGACGGCCGAGCGGCGGTTGCGGGAGAGCCGGGCGGTCGTGGGTAAGGCCCTCGAAAGCTTCGCCCAGAACACCGTAGAGTTCATGCGTCGGGAGCAAGACTTGCTGTTCTCCCGGCTCGACGTGCCGGAGGAGATCTCGCACGAGATCCGGGGCCGCCAGGTCCTCGTTGTCGTGCGGGGCTATGATTACCGGCAGGACCTCGCCGCCCTCGGACCCTACCTGCGCGGCGTGCGACCCTTCGTGATCGGGGTAGACGGCGGCGCTGACGCGGTGCTCGAAGCAGGACACCGCGTGGACCTGGTCTTCGGGGACATGGATTCGGTCTCGGCACGGGCGCTGCAGACTGCCGATCACGTACTCGTCCACGCCTACCCGGACGGTACAGCTCCGGGGCTCCAGATGGTCGAGGCGTCGGGTATCAGCGGCGTGAACACACTCGCCGCGCCGGGACTCTCGGAAGACATAGCAATCCTGATCGCTGAGCAGTGCGGGGCGGAGCTGATCGTCGCCGTGGGCACCCACGTTGGACTCGTGGAGTTTCTGGACAAGGGCCGCAAGGGCGCCTCCTCGACCTTCCTGACACGCTTGAAAGTCGGGGCGCGGCTCGTGGATGCGAAGGGCGTGAGCAAGCTCTATCCTACGAGCGTTCCGGTGGGGCCACTTGTCGCGCTCGTGGTCGCCGGGCTACTCGCCATCTCGGCGGTCGTCTACTCCTCCGACCAGATAGCCTTCATCTTCAAGCTACTCGCCATAAAGCTCCGGCTCCTGCTCGGGATCTGACACATGCCGGACCTCAGGTACCATTTGATCTCTTTGATCTCCGTCTTTTTGGCGCTCGCCATCGGTATCCTCCTCGGGACCGCGATGGCCGACCGTGGCGTGATCAGCGAACGGCTTCAGGCCCAGATCACGGACGTCCAGGATCGCTTCGACGACCAGCAGAAGGACATGGCCCAGCGCGACAACCAGATAGAGAAACTCCAAGAACGGACGGCCGTGGAGCAAGACCTGGCTGAACGCATGTCGCAGGTGGTAATTACAGACCGCCTCCTAAACGAGAACGTGGCGCTGGTAACGGGACCGTGGGCCGACGACGACGCAGTTGGTGCCGTCGAGGCGGTGCTCTCGGAGGCGGGCGTCGAGTTCACCTCCAACACCCAACTAGAGGCCCCGGATTCGGTAGAGATGACCTCGTTCGAGACGACCGGCGAGACTACCGTACCGTCCGAGAACATCTACGACGAACAGACTCGCGAAGTCCTACAAGGCTCGGAGGAGGCCGGTGAGCCCCGGTTCGTGGTCTTCGTCGGCGGCGGCGCGGTCCCGGAAGACGTCCCATCCGGTGCTTTGCGGAGAGTAACCGCTTCGCAGCGCGCGATGATCCAGACATGGCGCGACGCCGGCCTCAACGTGGTCGGTGCTGAGTCTTCCACGACGGAAAGGAGCGAGATCGAACTCTTCGAGAACATCCCTATTCCGTCGGTGGACAACGCCGACCAGCCCGCCGGGCAGGCCGCGCTGGTCCTGGTGATCGACGAAGATCTGGAAGGCTCCTACGGCACGAAGTCCACGGCCTCGGATCTCTTCCCGCCAGCCGCGAGTTGACTTACGGAGCCGTAGCCGTAGTCCCCGCCCGCGACGAAGCGGACCGCATTCGGGCGACCATTGAATCTCTTGCTGCTATTCCTAGTCTCTCCCGCATCATCGTGGTTGACGACGGCAGTCGCGACGCCACCGCGAAGACCGCAACCGCCGCCGGCGCGCAGGTGCTGAACTCGACACCTACCGGCCGTCCCAGTGGCAAGGGGGCCGCCCTGATCTCCGGCCTCCGCCGAGCCCGCGAACTCCATCCCGACGCTTTTCTCCTCGCCGACGCGGATCTCGGTTCCTCGTCCGCAAGCCTCACCTTCCTCCTCGATGCGCTATCGGAGTCGTCGCCGGCCACGATAGCCGCCTTCCCGAAGTCCGCCGCTACCGGCGGAGGTTTCGGCGTGGTGAAAAATTTCTCCCGCCAGGCCATCGCCCGGCGCAACACCCCCGGCTTCGTCCCGTCCGAACCACTCTCCGGGCAGCGCGCCATCCTCGCGCCCGCGCTCGACGCGCTCCCCGGCCTCGCACCGGGTTTCGGAGTAGAGGTCGGCATGACCCTGGACTGGCTGGACGCCGGGATAGCTCCGGTGGAAGTGCCGATACCATTGTCCCACCGTCCGACCGGCCGCAACATCGCTGGCTTCGCCCACCGCGCCCGCCAGGGTCTCGACATCCTGCGCGCCATCCACGGAGCCCGCCTGCCGTGGTGACGGTACTCACGCTAACCACCTTGGGAGCCGCACTCACCCTCATCACCCTACAATTCTCTCGAAGCGTCCTCCCACATCGCGAGAACTTCACCGGCCGCCACATCCCAACCTCTGCAGGGCTCCTCTTTTTACCTATAATACTAACAGCGTTGCTGGCTATCGTGATGGGGTGGTTCGCTGCAGGATGGGATGATATTGGATACCTCGGCTACTCGATGTTGGCGGGGGTTGTGGGGTATGTGGATGACCTGCGGGGTGGAGCGGGGGGGCGGGGTTTTCGGGGGCATCTCGGGGCGTTGGCTCGCGGGAGGGTAACGACGGGTGCGATCAAGGTTTTCGCTCTGGGGGGTGGGGCGCTGGCGCTTGGTCTCTCGATGTTCGGGGTGTCGGTGGAGGCTGTCATCGCGGCTTTTTTGATCGCGGGGTGCGTAAATCTGGCGAATCTTTTGGACCTTCGTCCGGGGCGCGCGATCAAGTTCCTCGCGATTCCGATCTTCGCGTTGCTCTTTCTCGCGCCGGCGGCGGCGAGCCTGGTGGTCCTGCCGGTCCTGGGCGGAGTATTCGCGCTATTTTATTTTGACCTTCGGGGGCGTATCATGCTCGGAGATGCGGGGGCGGCGATCCTGGGAGCCGTTCCGGGTTACCTCGTTGCTTCGTCCGGACCGGGGCTGGTCTGGTGGGTGGCGGCGTTGGTTATACTGGGGTTGACCGCACTGGCTGAAGTGTCGTCGATCTCCAGGTGGATAGAGGAGGTAGACCTATTACGGCGATTCGATCTTTGGGGGCGTGGTAACCGTGAGTGATTCCGGCACAAAGTACATTTTCGTTACGGGCGGTGTGGTCTCGTCCATCGGCAAGGGCACCAGCGCCGCGGCGCTCGGAATGCTCCTGAAGAGCCGGGGCTACCGGGTCGTACTTCAGAAGTTTGATCCCTACATCAACGTAGACCCTGGCACCATGAACCCGTACCAGCACGGAGAGGTCTACGTCACCGAGGACGGCGCCGAGACGGACCTCGACCTCGGGCATTACGAGCGGTTCCTCGACGAGAACCTCGGGCGGCTCTCCAACGTGACTACGGGTAGCGTGTACTGGGAGGTCATTAGCCGGGAGCGGCGCGGGGGCTATCTGGGGGCGACGGTGCAGGTCATCCCACACATCACCAACGAGATAAAGAGCAGGATAGGGCGACTGGGACAGGACATGGATATCGTCATCACGGAGATCGGGGGCACGGTCGGCGACATCGAGAGCCTGCCGTTCCTTGAGGCGATCCGTCAGTTCCGAAGCGAC
>CALMWA010000447.1 GCA_937873125.1 uncultured Actinomycetes bacterium
AGAGCGTTCTCGCGGCTTCGCCATCGGTACCGACCTTCGCGCGGCGGCCGATTAATGCGCGACGGTGGGCAATTCCGCTTCGCCGGTGAGCACGGCGCGGCGTTGGCGTCCGAAGGCGTCCGCGGCGAGGATGGCGTCGAGCACCGTCTGCGGGTAAACGTCGAAAGGCTCGTTGAAGATCGTCTCTCCCTCGGCGCAGGCTACCTCAGCGGCCTTCCGGAGGTCCTCGTCGCTCGCGTTCTCGAGCCCAAGGTCATCCAGCGCTACCGGGAGTCCCACCTCCAGGCAGAAGTCCACCACCTCGGCGACCACGTCGAAGGGACGGTCCTCCAGCATCAACATCGCAATGACGCCGAACGCCACCTTCTCCCCGTGCCAGAACTGGTGGGTCTCTTCCAGTACGGTCAGCCCGTTGTGGATCGAGTGGGCCGCGGCGAGCCCCCCGGATTCGAATCCGAGGCCAGAGAGCAGCGTGTTGGCCTCTATCACCTTCTCGACCGAGGGGGTGATCGCGCCGCGTTCGGCGGCGAGGCGGGCGGCGAGGCCGTGCTCAAGCAGCGTGTCGTAGCACAGGCGGGCGATCGCCAGGGCGGCTTGCGTGGGCGCGCCCGAGACGAGTGTCTTGGCCCTGGTGCGCGAGGAGGCATCCGCCTCGAAGTACGTGGAGAGTCCATCGCCCATGCCGGCTACCAGGAAGCGCACCGGGGCGCCCACGATGACCTCGGTGTCCACGATCACGGCGTCGGGGTTGCGCGCGAAGAGGCGGTATTCGAGGACCTCACCCTCCTCGTTGTACACGACTGATACCGCACTCGTCGGGGCGTCGGTCGAGGCTATGGTCGGCACGTTGACCAGCGGCAACCCAGCCGGATGGGCGACCGCCTTCGCTGTGTCTAAGGTCTTCCCGCCGCCGATGCCGACGATCGCATCCGCGCCCGCCTCGCGGGCCTGATGCGCGACGCGGTCTATCTCTCCCGGCGAGCACTCGCCGTTGAACTCGACGTGAGTCGCCCCGGACAGTCTTTCAAGGGCATCGCCCATGATCTCTTCGACGATGGGGTCCCGCACGATCAGAGGCTTCTCAGAATTGAGCTGCTTGAGGACTTCAGCCAACCGACCTATAGCACCCCTACCCTGAATGTACCTGCCCGGCGCGGCGAACACCGTGGCAAGCGGCCCGCTTGCGTCTACCTGCATGATTCTCCTCCTAGATTTTCAGGCCTCCACCATAAGCCCCTCGGGCTGAGCATGATATGACGGCTACTTGCTACACGCAACCCGCCCAAACCATAGGGGACGGGAACCTACGGAACCTATGCGCTTCTCAAAGATGCTTCGAGTAGCGTGCCGATCGAGGCAGCGGTGAAGCGAGTGGCGGAAGGCACGCAGATCGTGGAAGGCTGTGGAGATCTCCAGGACGACGGATTCCGCTCTCCAGAGCCTTCGGTCGTTACCCTCACCGCCTCTGGCTCCCCCCGGACGCCCTGGAAGTGTTCTGCATTACCGCCCGAATCGGTTAGCGTACACCTCGACCGTGGCTACGATTCGAACCTCACCAAACAGCTCTTGGAGGACCAGCAACTTGGTGGGTGTGGTCTCCAAGAGGGGCAAGCCGTCCCCTATGGGGGCCACAAAACGGTGGGTCGTGGAACGGATCAACTCGTGGAGCACCGCGCACAGTACGCTTGTGCGGCGCACCGAGAAGGACAAATCGTCGACTTCTGGATCGCCTTTTCCAACGCGACCATCATCGTGGGACGGCTTGTCCGGGAAACCTGGAATCGCTATCGCGGGGAGACCCGTCCCACACACCGACCATCATCTATTGGCGCAAGCTTAGTATATGCCGAGTTTGGCTAGGTTTAATTCATGCGCGCCAACCTCCCCGACTATTACCATCGGCGAAGTCGGGAGTGCCGATGGCAGGTTCTTCCCTACCCAGTCCTCAGCCCTTCTGTTCGATTCTTCGGCTCCCGCCCGATGCTCGAAGATGCTTATCGAAGTGAGCGTGCCACTCCCGGTATCCAGTGTGTAATAGCCTAAGAATCCCGGTGTATTTTTGATGATAGGGATGAAGCCTTCCCTTATTCCCTGCATCACCTTCTCGAGCGGCTCGCTGGTCACCAGGCCGTACTGCCGTATCGCTACATACATCCTCTGCCCCTTTCTTTCGTTTCCCCGCTAGTTTAAGGCTTATGTTCCCGTACATTAACGCCTAATCTACTTTAATAACAAGTACCGTAACTCTCGGTAGTTGGGTGAATAGGGGCGCTTAGGGGTGATGTGTGCAGGAAGCTACGGGCGGGTTCGGAATGGCAGGATAACGGGCTCGCATTCGTGTCCAGCAACGGTAAACCGCTCGACGCCCAGAACATCGTCAACCGCTTCTACAAGCCGCTACTCAAGCGGGCCAGTCTACCGCCCATCAGGTTTCACGACCTACGGCACTCCTGCCTCAGCCTACTCGCCCAGCGCGGCGAGCCTATCCGCGACCTACAAGCACTCGCCGGACACGCCACGGCCGCGTTCACTCTCCAACGCTACACCCACCACTACGAAGCATCCGCGAAACGGACCGCCGACGCGATGGGCGACATCCTTTCTGACGAACCATAGCGCAAGACATAAACTCACATAGTCATGCCCGGAGAGTTGAGTGCTGGGGCGTACGTACCACCAAGATTAGACATCGGGAGGTACAAATCCTATCTTTTCAAGAATTCCGGTTGCCGGCGACTTGTGAGTCTCTATTCTTGCAACTTCGGTGTTGTAGGTCCTCCGCACGAGGCTTAGTAACGCATCAGGAAGCGTTCCTTCGAAGCGCGGGTGAAGATACAGGACCGGATCGGGCCCACCTCGCAGACCGACGTTCACGAAAGCCAGCACCCCCGCCCAGGTGGGGGTTCCGGCACCTTTGTTAAAGACCCCATCGGCGTCGAACCCGGTATCCAACACCCGCCTGTCCAACCCTATTCTGGTGACCGTCCGTCCGAACAACGCGCGATCGAACGCCTCGTAGGAGCTGCTGATTCCCGTAGCGTGAATCGCGAGCAGCGCGGGCGCAGACGACTCCCGACCCTGACGCCGCTTGCGATCGACGGCTCGCCGCACTCGTTGCTCCGTATCGTCAAACGCAGTGAGAGGCGGCTCAATACCGAGCGACCTGCCGGTGGACGCGTTCGGGCTCTTCGGGATTACCTTTATGCGCAGCGTGCCCTGCGGCAACTCCTCAATGAGTTCCGTGGGAACCGATACCTCGTCCCCCGCCGCGTCGCCGAGTAGCTTCTCGACCGCGCGCTTGAAAGGCTTCTTTGAGTCGCTCGGTCCCAGCTCGGGCAACGACTCTACCAAGACCCACAGATCGGACGGTGCCAGGGACTCTACAATGTCCAGCAGGGGGTTTCGCTGCTTGACCTGCTTTCCGACCTCGACGTTAAAGGCCGGGGCCATGGCTTCGACACTGACGATCGAGTCGGGAAAGCTGGCGGCGAAGTCTATCCTAATGTCTTCCGCGCCGCCGGGCTCGACCTCTATTTTGGCTCCCAGCACCTGTAGGGTACGCACCACTACCAGTTCGAAGAACGCGCTCGACCACCTGTCGTGCAGCGCTCGGTAGAGGGCGGGTTGGTGCTCATCCGGCAACGCATGCAGATTCTTGTTTAGGAAGCGGCGGGCGGCCCTTGCTCTCGGCAGCGTGGACCTTCCTACCCAAGCCGTGAACGGTTCGCCACGCGGGCCACGGGAGTCGTCGGCTTGCGAAGGCTCCGGGAACCAGACTGGTCGGTCCTTTGCGTCCTTCATTCAGTTTCTCCGTTTCCGCTATGCGCCGGAAGTTCTTCACATTAGGGTCAAACTAGGGTCAAAAACCCTTTCGCAAGTCCCGGAGGTTTCGCCTTATGGCAAGAATTCCGCTTATCTATGCGGAACAAAAGAGAG